>JABDAO010000102.1:0-3919 GCA_013289095.1 Bacteroidota bacterium
TTGCAACACGATTGACAATAACAATGGTGGTATCGATGACAGGCATGATAAAGGCGAGCAGTGCAACGAAGAGTTGTTTTGAATGAAAATAATGGTGACTGAAATCGGGCGCATTCCAAAAGCACCTTATGCCGACTGATGCAAGGAAGACGCCCAGAAACTGACTTCCGGTATCACCCATAAAGAGCTTGGAAGGATGCCAGTTGTAATAGAGGAACCCCGAGAGCGCCGCAAGAACGCCCAACATGATCATGAATTCAACATTCATGAAATTTACTCTGAACAGTTCGAAGAAAATTGCGAAAAGGAGTACATTGATGGAGATTATTGTAGTTATTCCATCCATGTTGTCAAGCATATTTATGGAATTCATCATTCCCACGACCCAGAAAACGGTAAGGAGGTAGTTGGCAATATTGTCGGAGAAAATAGAAATGTAGGTGTCCGAAAGAATCAGTATGATGGCACAGCAAATCTGGGTCACGAGCTTAAGAAGCGGTTTTGTGTTGTAAGCATCATCCGCCAGGCCCATGATGAAAGCTAATGAACTGGAACCAAGCAGGCCCAGCAACTGGTTGTTCATCAATGCAGGGTTTTGCGGGAAGAAGACATTGTAGCTCGCTACGGAGAGCAGGAAGAGCAGATAAAAGCAGATTCCGCCAACGGATGGTTTATACTCACTATTCCAACGCACCATTCCTTCTGTTCGGTTTCGGATTCCGAGTGTTTTCGAAAAACGGAGCAGTACGCCGTTGAGGACAAGTGCAAAACAGGTCACAGAGAGGAAATAACCCAGAAAAACTGCCAGCAGGTAACTGTTCATTGAATAGCGGAAATAGCTGGCAAAGCTACGAATTCAGGGCATCTAAAACAAACTATTAAAACCCCGGAAAGCGCTGCCTGTCAGATCCTTTTCGGAAAGCGCCGGATTCTCTGTATTCCAGTGTATTGCAAGTGAAGGGTCGTTCCAGAGCAGACAGCCTTCACTGTCCTTGTTGTATAAAGCAGAGCATTTGTAGCTGAATATGGTGTTGTCCTGCAGCGTCAGGAATCCATGTGCGAATCCTGCTGGTATCAGAAAACTGATTTTGTTGTCAGCTGTCAGTTCAACTGAAAAATGTTGACCGTAGGTGGGTGAGTCTTTTCGGATATCAACCGCAACGTCGAGGACAGCTCCTTGAATCACCCGGACAAGTTTAGCCTGAGCATGGGGGGGATTCTGAAAGTGGAGACCGCGAAGTACACCTCGCTGAGAAAGACTCTGATTGTCCTGTACAAAGTCAGTATGAATACCTGCTTTTGCAAAATCAGCCCTGTTCCAGGATTCATAAAAATAGCCCCTGTTGTCTGCAAATACACGGGGTTTGATGATCAAAAGGCCCTGAATGGGTGTCTGTATGATTTCCATAGATCTAAAGGCGATTACAGATGACTGTTATTTTTTCTTGCTATTAAACTTAGACTCGTCGTAATACCCGTAGTTGCTGCCATATCCATATCCATATCCATGACCATAGCCATAATTATAGCCATAGCCGCGTTTTTCGATATCCACACCATTCAGGATCACACTGAGTTTTTTCAGACCGCTTTCATTCTGAAGGCGGTCAACATTTTGAATGAAGGATTTTTTTGAATATTCAGCCCTGAAAATATAGATCGGGAAGTCTGCTTTTCGCATCAAATCTATTCCATCTGTAACCAGGCCCACCGGGGGATTATCGATGATGATCATGTCGTACTTTGTTTTAAGGTAATCGATTACCTCGTACATTTTCTTGCTAAGCATCAGTTCTGATGGGTTCGGCGGGATTGGCCCCGAGGTGATGAAATCCATATTCTCGAGCTGACTTTTGTGGATGCACTCATCAATCGTGTTACGGCCAATGAGGATGGTGCTCATACCATTCAGGTTAGATACTTCCAGGCCAAGGTGGATCTTTGGCTTTCGCATGTCAAGGTCCAGAATAATGACTTTCTTGCCAGAGTACGCAATGATACCCGCTATGTTTAGTGCAATGAACGTTTTTCCTTCACCCGAGATGGTTGATGTTACGGTCATCACCTTCGAACCACGTTCGTCGCCGATAAAGTGCATGTTTGACCTGACCGAACGGAAAGCTTCGGCAATAAGTGATTTTGGATTCTTGTCAACCAGGAGCTGAGATATCGGGATGTCTTTTTTGTATTTAGGAATAATCCCCAGAATTGAAATGCCGGCATTGGTATGGCGTGTAATTTCATTCAGGGAACTGATCTTGTCATGAAGGAGATATCTCAGGAGGATTAAGACGAGGCTTAAAATTGTTCCGGTGAAGATTGCAAGTGTAAAAGAGATGTTCGGATTCGGGAAAACAGGACTTGTAGGTATAATCGGGTTTTCCAAAATCAGGTGTTGAGAGGTGAAACCGGCCCTTGATATTTGATATTCTGTCTTTTTTTCAAGTAACAACTGGTGGAATTTTTCGTTGATTTCGTACAGGTGCTGAAGTCGGCCTAATTCAACTTCTGCACCGGGCTCTGTGTATTTAAGCTGGTATCGCTTTGATAGCTGTTCAAGCTGTTCGGATTTTGCAGCCAGTTTTGTTTTCACGGCATTTACACCATCAATCAGTTGGTTTTTTTCCAACTCAATTTGATAGTCAAGCCATTTTATGGATTGGTTATCATCCTTGTTCTGAAAAAGCGCCTCCTCCCGGTCGAGGATTAGTTTGTAGAGCTGATTCACCTGGCTGCCGAGAGAACCAATATTGTCTGAGCCCGCAAGCATGGCAAGTAACGCCGACACGTCTGGTTTTTTTTCTTCTTTGATTTTTTTCTGAATTTCATCCAAAACATTGATTTCCATCATTGTTTTGGTATTGTCGTCCTCCAGTGTGTTTAGCCTGTTAAAATAGAGCGATGCCTCGTTTTTATCATCGCTGACCTTAAATTGGCGTTTGTAATTTTCTACAGCTTCTTCTGAGTTTTTCAACCGGTTAAACACCGATTCTAGCTGCGTGTCAATAAATTCGAGCACACTTTTTGCGCTCTCGCTTCGGCGTTCAACATCATAAGAAATAAATTCAGTACTCATGGCGCTGACAACATCGGATGTTTTTGCAGGGTTATTGTCGCGAAATAGAATCCTGACAGTTTTAGCTGATTCGTTTAATAAATTAATGCTCAGCCTTGGAGAGTAGGAGGCCGCAATGGTCTCCAGGTTGTTAATGACGAAATATTGCTTCTTTTTTCCAAGGGTAATGTTTTTCCAGCCTTTATCAAGAATAGAGATTTTTAATTCTGCCTGAGGTAGGTCTGTGATCCATTCGCCGGAATTAAAATTTCGCAGGTAATTTTTCCCGCCCAGCTGAAAGTTGATTTCGCCGCTGTTTCCATTGCTTTTCGAAATAAAGATCTTTACGCCCTGAATATCCCCCGTTTTTAACTTTGTCTCAACGGAATAGGGAGATTCTTTGTAATGCTCTGTACTGCGAAAGGTTCCATCCTCAAAATAACTTACTGCTAGCGGAAGGGTGGATAATACCCGTTTAAGGAATACTCTTGAACGTAGCAGTTCAATGTCGGCCGCCAGTTGCTTGTCTTCCTGGTCGCCTTCATAAATGTTTTTTACTTCCAGGATTTTACTTGCATTGTTGCTGTTGTTGATCTGCAGAATAGTGCTTGACTCATATACATTGGGTGTATACCGTAAATAAATGAAGGCGGAGGATAGGGAAACACTAAAAAAAAGAATGGCCCAAACGATCGATTTTGTGGCCATAGATATGAACAGGGCAGGCTCAAATTCATTGCTGAAATTTGTTATCCGTTCGCGGTAGAGGTCAAAGCTTTCCGACTTTGATGTAATATCTTCCTGAAGCATGAAGTTTTAAGTTAGTAATGGTTGACCGTGAGGTAAACCGTATATACGAGGAAC
>JABDAO010000102.1:3929-7824 GCA_013289095.1 Bacteroidota bacterium
TGCTAAGCATCAGTTCTGATGGGTTCGGCGGGATTGGCCCCGAGGTGTGGTTCCAATTCTTTCAGTAATTCCGCACTGATTCTGATCCTGGGCTCGACATAAACGATGTCATTCGCCTGGATAACCATGTTGGCGAGGCCGATCCCGGAAATTGTAGACAAATCGATCAGATAGACTGTGGGTTTTTGCGGATCACCCCGTATGACTTTGATTTTATAGGCCTTCGCATACTCGGGAATGCCTCCTGCAATTGCAAGCGCCTCAATGAGGGTGGTATTTGTATTTGTTATTGGAAGAACACGGGCGGTACCGCCTGAACCAGGGAAAATGATAACGCGTTTGTTGTTTACCTTGATCAGAACAAACGGTTTGACGTAATATTGCGAATATTTTTCTTCAAGCAAGCTCTGTGCTTCCCTGATCGTTAAGCCCGAAAGTTTGGTGCTGCCCAAGACGGGCAACTTAACTGTGCCATCGGTTTCTATCAGATACTGAATTGAGCCGCTTTGGGAATTGGCGAGGCCGGCGTTAGTTCCTGTCAGGTCAATCAATTTGAAGCCATCGTTCGAAAATAACCGGAAATCAATCAGATCATTTGGGCCAATTTTCGATTCCTTGATAGAGATGGTGTCTGTTATTGGGGAATAGACATAATTCTTTGGTGTTTTCAACATGATATCCGGACGTAAAAAAGTACAACCGGACAGTGTCAGGAGCGCAAAAAGAATAATCAGGAGTTTCTTCATAAAATGCCTGCGATTGCTTGGATATGAAGCACAAAGGTATAATAATTATCGGATACCTTCCTTCGCTGAGAGCAGGAGTCTGGAGTATAACTTCCGCATGTCTTCAACCAGGCGTGTATAGTGAAACGAGGATTTTACATGTTCCCATCCGGCCCGGCTCATGTCTGCTCTTCGCTGCTCATTTTGAACTAAATCCAGCAGTTTCATGAAAAAATCATCCGGATTGCCGGGTTCAGAAAGGCTTGCCGTGATGTCGGGCAGCACTACATTTGCAATTCCTCCGGTATTCGTGCTCACGATGGGTTTTCCGGCAGCCTGTGCTTCAATGAGGCTAACAGGTGTACCCTCATTGAGCGAGCAGAGGGTGATGATGTCGGCCCCAGCGCATGCCTTGTCAGCGTCGTGAATCCAGGAGGTGAAAGTCAATACCGCTCCAGGATTGGATCTGGACGGGGTGTCGTATTCAAGACCAAGTTCTGTTGCCATGTTTTCGATTCGAGCTCGTTCTTCGCCATCACCGACAATCATCCCACGGATCCGTCGGGTTGAATTCTGTTGAACATATCGGATGGCTTCCAGAAACAACCGGTGGTTTTTTACGGGTACCAGTCGGCCGATAATCATAATCACGAGTTCATCATCTTCGATCTGGTATGTCTTCCTGAATTCCGCACGTTTCTCATCCATCCGGTCTCTGAATTTCCCCAGATCAAATCCAAGGGGAATGACCTCAATCTTGCCGGGGTTACAGATTTTGTGAATCTCCGAAAGCTCTTTTTTTTGCAAGTCGCTGATCGCTATGATGGCCGTGCTTTTGGAGGCCAGGTAACGCTCGATGTTTTTATAGAACATCGTCTTTGTTTTTCCAAAGTAGGAATGAAACACATGGCCGTGAAATGTATGAAGGATCACCGGTACGTTACATGCATCTGCGGCGAGGCGGCCCAGGGTGCCTGCCTTGGAGGCATGTGTATGCACAATGTCGGGCTTGAATTCGTGAATGAGTTTTTTGATTTTCAGGTAAGCGGCACGGTCGTCGTGCAGGTTGATTTCCCGCTTCATTTCGGGAATAATGGTGGGTTTCAGGTCGAGTTGTTCGAGGATGTGCTCCGAGCTGTCTTCGGTGCTGTCTTTTTCGCCTCCAATCAACAACGTTTCAAATTCGGGGGCCAGGTAACGGCTGAGGTATGAAACATTATAGGTTGGCCCTCCCAGGTTAAACCGATTGATGATCCGCAGTACTTTTGGCATCTGGAGCAGTTTAGGAGCGTTGTTTGTTAAAGTTCTCTGGCAGTTTGTTCATACCGAGGTTGTCAGGGCCGGTTTAAAGCTGGCATACTGCTTCCACCAAAACTGAAAAACGATGAGCGCCCAGATCCGGGCAACCGAATCGCCCGGATTGGGCGACAGCAGCTGCTCTTTCAACTTACCTACGGCTTTGTAGTTGAAAATGCCCTGTGCGCGTATGTATTCTTCACTCAGCAGATCATCAAAAATGAGGGACTTTAAATCGCTTTTGAACCATTTTAATAATGGCACCTCAAATCCTTGTTTTCTACGCGCGAGAATTTCCGGAGGCAATACATGGGCACAGGCATCCTTCAGTATTTTCTTTCGGGTATGTTTGTCAATTTTGTATTCTTCGGGTAGAGAAAACACATAATCAACAAGCTTGAAATCAAGAAAAGGGCTGCGTAATTCGAGCCCATTGGCCATGCTCATCAAATCGGTTTTAACCAGCATGTCGTTCTGCAGGACGAGGTTGAAATCGGTTTGGAGGAGCCCGTTAAAACCAGCGTCGAGTGATTGTGTGAGGCGGTGTTTCCGTTTTTCATACGCTTCATGCGCTGCCGGTTTCAGCAGCAGTTCTGCCGCGGCATTCTTGTCAGTGAAACCTGCCCAGCGCCAGTACCGATCTGCAGGGCTTAGCCGCATCCCGGCGCTGAATTTCTGGAGCTGTCTTATTTTATTCCCAACTGCGGTGTTTCTCGATTTAGGGAGTAAGTCCCAGAGGGGTGCCCCCGCCTTTGCGGCCATCTCTGTAAGGCCTTGGTGTCTGAGTCTGTATTCAGCAGCATGTTTGTTATAGCCGGTAAACAGTTCATCCGCTCCATCGCCACTCAATGCTACGGTTACCTCCCGGCGTGTTTTTTTGCACAGGATGAAAACCAGGAGTGCAGAAGAGTCAGCAAAGGGCTCATCCAGGTATCCAAGCGCGGCGTGCATGTGCTCAAACAGATCCTCGTTTTTAACGGCGAAAACGGTGTGATCAGTCTTGTATTTTTGAGAAACAAGTTCGGCATAACGGGTTTCATCAAAAAAAGGTTCGTCTGGGAAGCCGATCGAAAATGTTTTTAGTCTGGGTGTATGGGTTGCAGCCAGGGCGGTTACCAGAGAAGAATCCACTCCTCCGCTGAGAAAAGATCCAAGCGGTACGTCAGAAACGAGGCGGCGTTGAACGGCTTCTTCAAGGAGCTTCAGAACAGTACGTTTTGCAGCCTCATACGATGGAGGCGGCTCAGCGGCCTCTGAATGGAGCTGATAATAAACCTGTTTCTTACAGATTCCATTCTGTATAAAGAGCATACAACCCGGCTCCAGCTTCTTCACAGATTTAAAGATAGAATCAGGAGCGGGAATGTAGTTGAGATGCAGATAGAGCTGCAGGGAGGTATGATCAAGTTCGCGTGAAACGCCGTATTCGAGAACCGCTTTTAGCTCTGAGCCAAACACAATTTTTTCATCGTCTATGGAATAAAGAAGCGGTTTGACTCCATACCGGTCTCGCACCAAACACAGACTCCCTGTATCCCGGTCGTACACTGCAAAGGCAAAGAAACCATTGATTTTAGATAGACAGGCTTCTTTTTCGAGCATCCAAAGCTGTAGTAAGACTTCGGTATCGCTTCCGGAGCGGAACTTAATTCCTTTGGAGAGCAGGTTCTCCCGGTGTTCCCGGTAATTGAAGAACTCTCCATTCAGTACGAGGGTGTATCTTCCGGTTTCATCGGTAAAGGGCTGGGCCCCTGCCTTGCTGATGTCGATGATGCTCAGGCGGCGGTGCCCCAGGGCCGTGCGGTGGTGGGTGAAGGTGCCGGTATCATCCGGCCCACGCTTCTCAAGCCGAAGCGTAGCTGCATGAACGGCCT
>JABDAO010000103.1:0-553 GCA_013289095.1 Bacteroidota bacterium
GATCCTGATCTGCAAAGGGCTTTTGCTTCAATCCGGAGATAAGCTCAGTAAATCTGCAATCACCGCGGTTATACCCTAGGCTGATCACGCAATCACCACCTGCTCTGGTTTGATGAGCTCTTTTCCCTGCATCCTTAAAAGTATTTGGGCAACCGTCAGTACATCTTTCTGGCAATAGGTGATGATGCGTTCCATGTTTTTTTCTTCCCAATAGACCTTACAGACCATGCTGCCATCGATATCGTCCTTGGGAGTGGCAATGTCGAATACAAAAGCCAGCAGGGTGAGTGAAGTAAAGTTTTTATAATCGCCGAATTTCCAGAGCTCCATGGTGTCGAGCAGTTTTACCTCCCAGGGTTTTTTTCCGGCAAGATCCAGGATGGGAGGTATGGAAAGACCATGAACCAACATCCGCCTGCCGATAAAGGGGTAATCAAACTCTTTTCCGTTATGGGCACAAAGGAGGCTGTCTTTCTTATTGAAATAGCGCTGAACAAGTTTGGAAAACGCTTCGAGGAGCATTTTTTCATCATGCCCGGCAAACGATTTGACC
>JABDAO010000103.1:563-7591 GCA_013289095.1 Bacteroidota bacterium
GCCGAGATACAGATAATCTTTCCAAACTCGGCATAAATCCCGGCACTCCGGTATATCTCCGACGGACCATCGGCTTCCTTTTCTTTCCGGATGAACTTTGATTTGTGGTCCCACAGCTTCTTATAGGGCTCCGGCACACTTTTGTAATTAGGATATGCCGGTACAGTCTCGATATCGAGAAAAAGTATGTTTTCGGTCTTGATGTCCTTAAGCATGCGCTGTTGTTGTGCTAATGGGTTGTTATCCGGCAAAAGGTGACGGGGCGGGAACCTCATCCGAAACAGGACCAGAACCGACCATCCCGCTTATTTTATGAATACCCCTTTTTTATTGATCAGCGGGATTTTGATGCAATTGGCATCGCTGATGCTTTCGGCAAGAAACACGTATTGTTTGTCGTACATTACTTTATTGAGAAAGAAGCTCACCCAAAACTCATTGCTCAACCCAAATACCTCTTCCTGGATGGGCTCTATTTTCACAAACTCTCCTGGGCCCACGGTATCCAGGAAATGCCGGAGGGTGGATGTTTTACGCGGTTCGCCGTTCAATTCGCCATAACCGGTGGAGGTAACGAGAACCCCTTCGATGGCTTCGGTCTTGAAATTGATGAGGTAAACATTCCATTCCTCTGCGCCTTCGATGTTCTTTTCCTTGACAACGGCAACGCCTACATTTTCAACAACGGGTGGAATGATGTCTTTTTTCATACTTATTCTGAAGTGGTGTTGAATACACCAACATAATGACGAAGATACAAAGGATCAGAAAATGAGTTCTCCCGATTCCAGGAAAATTTCAGGTTATTTCGGGGTGTTTGGGTTAGGCTTTGTATCTGTTGCAGCTTCCGCTTTGCACAAATCCAATGCTTCATCTATATAGGAGAACAGATCGACCGGGTGGTCGTTCCGTTTTTCAACTTCCCGTTTCTGCCCCAGGCGCACGATGACCATCTTCTGATCGGGGATGACTATAATATACTGTCCTTTAATGCCACGGGCATAGAAGATAGAATGGCCTTTGTATTCGGGCAGGATCCACCAGCTGTATCCATAACGCAGGTTTGGTTTCCCATCGTCATCCACAAGGCCGGCCAGTTTTACCGATTGTTTTACATAGGCTTCAGACACCAGTTGCTTTCTGTGCCAGCGCCCGCTATCGAGATACAATTGTCCAAACCGTGCAAAGTCGCGAGCATTGGAGTTGAAACAGCAGTATGCTTTCTCAAGACCGTCTTTATGATCCAGGCTCCAGAATGCGGGCATCGTTGCACCCATTGGCTTCCAGAGTTTTTCAGAAGCATAATCGCTGATGTGTTTTCCGGTGGCCCGCTCCAGGACAATGCCAAGGATAGCCGAATTCCCGCTCAGGTATTTAAACACCTTCCCCGGTTCGGCGGTTACCTTGTATTTATAGAGCAGTTTTTCGAGCTCCGTGCCATAATATGCCTGGGCCGGGAACGCCAGGGGGTTGACATAATCCTCATCGAAATTGATGCCTGAACTCATGGTGAGCAGATGGCGGATGGTAAGTCTGGCATTATCGCCTGTTTTAAATTCGGGGATAAAATCGCCTACCGGCTGATCCACACTTTTTATCTTTCCTTCGTCCATGGCTATTCCTACCATGATGCTTACGAAGGTTTTTCCCATCGAAAACGAATTCACCCGGGAACTGTCTTTGAAACGGTCGTAATACTTTTCAAACCTCAGGCTGTCGTTCCGGATGACGAGATACGCTACCGTGCCCAGACGTTTGTTATTCTCCTCCATCGTGGCCGACAGTTGTTTTGAATTGTAATCTTTTGCGTCTGGCCATTCCTGGGGAGCGCCAGTCTGAATGGTGCGGTTCTCAAAATGATAGTATTCATCAATGGCCGGAGTGGTCCTGCCCCTGAGATAGGTATCGGCAATACCGCTGTAGAGGTAGAAACGGCCTGTGCAAAGAATAAACAGATTGAAGACCAGGATGAGCAGAAACAGCAGGATCCCGATCCATTTCAGAATTTTTCGGATAATTTTCATACGAACGAAGTACAAGGGTTAGATATCGGTACTCAGGTAATGCAATCAGACCAACGAATCGGCCGGCTAAGGTTTGGTTTCATCATTTAAACAACCCATGTTACTTACCCGCTGACAAGCAGGCACTCAAACAATTCTGAAAAATGAATTTTTAATCGCTCCTTCACTTCCTTCATATCGGGTCTGAACCCGAGTTCCTGTGCAAGCGAAGTTACCGCTTTGTCATCAATGCCACAGGGTATAATATTTCCAAAATAAGCAAGATCGGTATTTACATTGAAGGCGAACCCGTGCATGGTTACCCAACGGCTGCTCCGTACCCCGATTGCACAAATTTTTCTGGCATGATGCGGGTTCGAAGGATCTAACCACACACCGGTATAACCGGCATAACGTTCGCCTTTCACCCCATAATCGGCCAGGGTCAGGATCACGGCTTCTTCCAAAAAACGCAGGTACTTATGAATATCTGTAAAAAAATTATCCAGATCCAGGATCGGGTAGCCTACCAGTTGCCCGGGGCCGTGATAGGTAATGTCGCCCCCCCCGGTTTATTTTATAAAAGGTGGCCGCATGGGCTTTGAGCCCTTCTTCAGTGAGGAGGAGGTGCTGTTCTTCTCCGCTCTTACCGAGGGTGTACACATGTGGATGCTCGCAAAACAAAAGTACATTACCTGTTTGTTTTTTATCTGTATCTGCAAGATCGCGGTTTGCCGTTTTCTGGGCCACGATTTCATTAAAAACCTGTTCCTGATAGTCCCAGGCTTCTTTGTAATCAATCAACCCCAGTTCACGAAAAATGACGGTATTCATGGAGCGTGGAATAGGAATAGCAGGAGCAATCATCCGGTAAGGCTGTTCTTCAATTTTCCTGGAATGCTTCAGTGTTTAGACAATTCTGATTTAAGGGCATTGATCACGTTTATTTCGCTCGCATCATAGCCCCTCTTTTCGGCCAGATCAACCGAAATCCAATCGCCCAGGTGAATGAAATAAATGGCTTTTTCAATGATGTTATTTCCCTTCGACCAGATTTCTGTAATATGGGGAGTATAGTTGAGGATAACCGATTTGTTGATTTCGATACGCACATTGTTGCGCTCGTACTCATGCCTGTCGCGGAAGAGGATAACCGAGATATTCTCATTTTTTTCTCTCCAGCCTACAAGTTCATTGTGGTTCATTTCGGGTATTACCTGGTGCCAGCAAAGCACTTTCGAGTTTTCATTGAGTTGCTGACGGAATCGGATTGCCACTCCTTCGTAATAGGTAGTTGCATATAAGACAGGCAGTTTACCCAGCAGTTTGGAACTGATCAGGGCAGCCTCTTTTTTTATGTTTTCTTCTTCCGCTTCAATCAGCTCAATTGCGCTTTGAATATGAGCAACCGGGTTCTTGCTGATGAGGCCATTGAATTGCAGGATGTACAACAGCTGGGTCATAGAGTAACCCAGACAAGAACGGGGAGGCATACCGCCCGGAACAAAGATGATATCCAGCTTTTTTTCTGTTGCTATCTCGGCAACTTTCCCGCCAGAGGTAATACAGACGATCTTTGCTTTTTTTCCAAGCGCCAGGCCCATGCACTGCAACGTTTCTTCAGTATTGCCGCTATACGAAGAGATAATAACAAGGGTATGCCCGTTTACATAGGCAGGGATAAAATACCCTTTTGTCACCTCAATCGGAACGGTTGCTTCGAGGGCCACCAGTTCACTCACCATATTGCCTCCGATGCCGGAACCTCCAAGCCCGCAGATCAGGACATTGCGGATATCGGTTGGGGAAGAAGTAAGCTTTGCCTGCTTACCTATTTCTAATGCTTCCCTGAGTTGTTTTGAAAAGCCGGCGACCAGATTCTTCATGCTATTTATTTTGGTAGGTAAATATAGGGAAATAATACTGACGCGTTGTAGCTTTCGGTTCAAAAGCCGCTCAGTCTTCGGCTACGGGCGCTCCGGTTTCCTGGTCCTCCTTCTTGTTTTCCGAAGTTGGATGAAAATGGCCGAAAACCAGACGGGCCTTTGCCTTGCCCACCGCCTCCGTCAGCTCTTCTTCTGAACTTTCCCTGATTTTTTTCACCGATTTGAAGGTGCGCAACAGGGCCTGGGCAGAGGTATGGCTGATCCCCTTGATCTCGGTCAGTTCCGTTTTGATGGTGCCTTTTTCTCTCCGTTTGCGGTGATGGGTAATTCCAAAACGGTGGGCTTCATCGCGTATTTGCTGGATGATGCGCAAGGTCTCTGATTTTTTATCGAGATACATGGGCATGGGGTCGTCGGGGTAATAGATTTCTTCCAGACGTTTTGCAATGCCGATGATCCCTATTTTTCCTCTCAGACCGAGTTGTTCCAGACTTGTCAATGCTGCGCTTAGCTGACCCTTGCCCCCATCCACTACAATGAGCTGGGGCATATCCTGTTTTTCATCGAGCATACGTTGATACCTTCTCAGGATCACCTCTTCCATGGTTGCAAAGTCATCCGGGCCTTCCACGGTTTTGATATTAAAATGCCTGTAATCTTTCTTGCTGGGTTTAGCATCCTTAAAAACAGTCATGGCCGCAACGGGGTAGGCGCCCTGGATGTTTGAATTGTCAAAACATTCGATATGGCGTGGTTCTTCGGTAAGACGCAGGTCTTTCATCATGGTCGCGAGGATGCGTTTGGTATGGCGTTCGGGATCGATGAGCGATTGCTGCCGTTCGCGCTCCTTTCGGTAATACTCCACATTCCGCTCGCTCAGCTCCAGGAGCTTCTTTTTATCGCCGCGCTGAGGGACGATGAATTCAACCCCCGGAATTTCGATTCCGGGCAGGAACTGCACGATGATTTCGTTCGAATCGCTCTGGTAACGCTGACGGAATTCGGCAATCGCAAGTTCCAGCAACTCTTCCTTGCTCTCCTCTATCTTTTTCTTCATTTCAATGGTATGGCCCAGGACAATAGCCCCATTCATCACCTTAAAAAAGTTCACAAAAGCGGCATCTTCATCGGATGCAATCGTATAGACATCTACATTGCTGATGGTCGGGCTGACCACGGTTGATTTGCTCTGATAGCTCTCCAGCGACTCAACTTTTTCCTTGATCAGCTGGGCTTTTTCGAATTCGAGTTTTTCAGAATACTCCTGCATCATCCCTTTCAGGTGTTTCAGCGCTATGCCCGAATTTCCCTTGATGATTTCTTCGATACGGGCCACCGAATCCATATAATCGGGTTCGGCCTGAAACCCCTGACAAGGCCCTTTACAATTACCGATGTGGTATTCGAGGCATACCCTGTATTTTTCTTTGCTGATGTTTTCTTCGCTCAGGTTGAGCGTGCAGTTACGGGTCGGAAAGAGTTTATGAATGAGGTCGAGCAGGGAATGCATCATCTTAACGTTTGCATACGGGCCATAATAACGCGATCCGTCTTTGATCACGGTACGTGTCGGAAAGATTCTTGGAAAACGTTCGTTCTTGATACAGATCCACGGAAAGGTCTTGTCGTCTTTTAAGGCGATGTTGTAGCGGGGCTGGTATTTCTTGATCAGGTTGTTTTCGAGCAGGAGTGCATCGAGTTCGGTATCAACAATGATGTATTTGATGTCGGCTATCCTACGAACAAGCATGGCAGTCTTGGCCCTGTCGTGTTCCTTCACAAAATAAGAAAGAACCCGTTTTTTCAGGTTCTTGGCCTTTCCCACATACAGGATCTTTCCTTCGGCATCAAAATATTGATACACCCCCGGATTTTCGGGAATGGTTTTGAGCAGGTTTCGGACGTTTTCATCCGGGGTATGTTCTGATGACATGGCCTGCAAAATTATTCATTCTGCGTCAAACGCACTACATCTCCAGAAAACAAAGCCGGATTGAAGCTTGCTAAAAACTCGGGCAGACCACCGGCCGGTAATGCGGCTTGTGTTTCTTACAGGCAAATTTAAGGGTGAATGAAAGTTCGTGCGACCCTGCGGTTGTATTGGTGAGTCTCGACACGGTCAGGTCATAGCTATACCCGATACGATAATGCCCCTGTTCGATACCCAGCAAGAGGATCATGGAATCCATGTTCCGGTACCAGATTCCACCCACGATGGCATTCTTTTTCAGATAAAGACCCAGACAGAGTTCCTGAAAATCCTGTTGTTTCTGCCAGATGATATTGGGCGAAAGAATCAGATCGGGGTCGTGTTTGTCGCCGATGGCAATAGTTGCCCCGGCATGAAAAGTATATTTCATCGGCAATGGACTTGTCCCCGATTGATCGAGCGATTCATTTGGCTGGGTCAGGTGGTGAACGGCAAAACCCACAAAAAAGTGGTCGCTGAAACCAACAATTCCGGAGGAGACATCGAAGTAGGACCGGGATGCCATCATAGGCGCCTCCGCGGTAGGAAAGACAAACCCGTGAGACGGGTCGATCTGGTCGCCAAAATTGAGTTTGCTCCAGTCTACCGCTTTTTGAGCAAACGTTGCCTGCATGGCCGCCGCTACCGAAAATTTACGGCTGAGCGGTTGTATATACGAATAAATGCCGCTCACCGTAGTGGTACGGATGGTGCCCTGCCCTGCCTCATCATTGGTAGCAAGCAGCCCGATGCCCCCATGTATTTCTTCCACCATCTTATCAAACGATGCGCTGGTGGTTACATAGGTACCCGAAATATTCGGCCATTCGTTGCGGTAATTGATGCATACCCTCGGGCAAATCTCGCTGCCGGCGAGGGCAGGATTCAGGTACAAGGGGTTTGCATAAAACTGGGTAAACTGCGGATCCTGCGCGGATGCCGTCTGAACAGACAGCAGGATGGAAAACAGGAACACGGAAGCTGGCAGGGCGTTTCGCATGACTTCGATTTTTAAGGAACAGTTGAAGAGAATGCTCTTTCTATGTAGACGGGGTTTAGGGTAAAGGGTTGCCTGCTTCCTCCATCAAAACAGGGCTTCACGAATGTTCCGGATGCTGTCATCAACCGTTAGATATGCACATTTCAGAGTCTTAGGTATTGCCCAAGCCT
>JABDAO010000104.1 GCA_013289095.1 Bacteroidota bacterium
GATCGGGGTTGGAAAGGTGGGCCAATTACTTAATAAATTGATAACCCAGGAGTACGATGTTCGCCGATAGACTGGAAACGCTTCTCTTTTTTCTCTCTTTGCCGGAGGGTGAAACCGGGTGTTGGGGCCGACCCTCTCTAACCAGATGTATTTCAGCAACCGGTGCAGTTTCTTCCCACGCAGGCGTAAAATGTACCCAGGCGGGGCGTACGTTGCGCCCACACAGGCACACGTTGCGCCCTTGCAGGTACAACTTGCGCCCACGCAGGTGCAAGTTGTGCCCACGCAGGCGTAAGTTGCGCCCACGCAGGCGCAAGTTGCGCCCACGCAGGTGCAAGTTGCGCCCACGCAGGTGCAAGTTGCGCCCTTGCAGGTACAACTTGCACCTAATCACATCCGTTTTGCGCTTTTGTAGGGTAAGTTGCTCAAGATCAGGGCATAATTACCTGCCTGCCGAACTGAATTCCAAGAAGAGCTAAGGAAGTGTCATGCATTGACAAAAAGAAGATGACTCAGTCTTTCACAAACCTGGAGGCCCAGGTGGCGCCCTGTGCTGTCGAAAGTTTTACCAGATAGACCCCTTTCGGAAAAGCTCCGCAGGGAACGGCAATCATGCCCTGGGTTTGGCCCGGATGCACATCCGAAAAGAGCTGTTGCCCGAGCATATCCAGGATTTCGATTTTCAGCCCCGAAACGGCTTGGTCTGAAAGATTCAGATAAAGTGCATCGCCCGAAACCGGGGTTTGGAAAGAGCGAAACACGTAGACTGGGTTTTTCAGACGAAGCCACCCCGGTGATGGTAGCACCTTTCAGGATGATGGCCGTGGTAGATAATGCCGGAAGTGTAAGTGTAAGCGAATTGGCGACCACGGTGGCTGTCCCGCTTTGCAACGCATTGTTGGTTGCCGAGATAAATGTCTCGGTAGCCGGTAAGCCGCTGAGCTGTCTGGTGGGGTATGAACCATTTGCCAGGGTGAAATTGGCAATGGTAAGTTTCGTTGCATGGCTGGCCGTCAGGGCACGGTTGACAAGAATAACGGTCATCGAATCGCCAGCAGTATTTATGGATGAATAGGCCGAGACATCATGCTCATTCGAAGACACCGATTGTATACGTGTTGATTTTGCATAGTGGGTGTAGAGGTGCATCGTCTCCCACATACCCGGATACCAATACCAGGGGGTAAAATACGCCACATTGTTGTCGGCAAATGTGCCCAGGATAGATGCATAGCTGCTGGCTGTAACAGGGGCGCTGTTATTGGTAAGCCCGAACTCCGATACACCGCAGGTCACTCCATTGTTGGGGCCCATGTATTGGGTAAGCCACTGGTTTACGCGCCCGAATACATACTCTTTGGTAATGGTATTGTCCCACCCCGAGGGGCTTGTGGTTTTTACACCGTTGGCCCCTGGGTAGTTATAGAGTGTGTCGAAATAAACGCGGTGGCCTTGAACGATGTCGGAATCGTTCTGTTCGTTGGGATAGCTGTGGATATCCACGGCATCGAGCAGGCGTATGCCCGAAGCGGTTTGTTCCTGGGCGCAACGGAGGATAAAGTATTGGAGCCAGACATAATTAGTGCCTTGATAGCTTATTTTGTTGTTGTTCCAGCTATACCATTGCCATTCTGAAGCGGGGATAGGCCCGGTTAGTTTGATGTTGGGATAAAGCGCACGGGCTTTCTTTGCCACCGTAAAGTAGAGTTGCATAAAGGCTTCGGCGGTGGGCTGGGTTGGCATTACATCATCGTGTTCGCCGCTCCACTGGTCGGGCTCGTTGTCCATGTTCCAGTACTGGATAGTGCTTTTGTTCAGGCCCAGACCGCCGGCGCCAAACCAATGATTGAGGATGCCCACGGTCGAGTCGGATGTCCATGTTTCAAGATACAGATTCGGGTTGCCGTTGGTCGTGGCGGAGCAACCACCTGCCGTATTCACAACACCCCCGCCTGCCAGGTTCTGACAAGTGCCGCTCCAGGAGACAGAGCCGTTATAGGCATAATCGTTAAAGTTGTTGTTCATGTTCGAAGCAGCCCATCCGATAAGCTGGAAAGCCCACATGCCTTGTACGCCTGGCATACTATCGGCCAGGGTTTGGGCGGCGTAATCCCAGTCGTGGTTGTAAACATTGTTATACCAGTCGGGGTGACTGCTCAATTTCTTTCTCCAGTTGTATTTTGTAGCATTGTTGCCCCCGTTCTCACGTGTAAATTTCAGCCCGGCATCGCGCATAAGCTGCCATTGGGCTCCGGTGGTTGGGGTTCCGGGTTGATCAGAGATGTCATTGTTCTTGCCATAGATCAAGGGAGAGATGGCCTTCCTGCCCTGAGCGGCATCAACCTGGATGTTGACCGTTTGTGAGCTTAAAGATTGAAGTGTTGCACAGGCTATAGCCAGGGTAAGTAAATGCGTTCGTAACATGCTTGTTTTTGTTGGATGAGGCTGAGCAAATCTAGGCTTTCATCGTATACAATCAGCAGCTGATGAAAAGTAATTAATCGTTGCGAAATATCGTTTTGTAAGTGCATTTGGGAAAGTATGGTGTAGCCTTAAAACCTGAATTCGTCAATAGTATCAGGCGCTATCTCGCCGGAGGGAAACATGCATTCCGGCCGATTGCGATGATTGTGAGGTTGCCTGGGATGAAAAAATCAGACGGTATTTCAGGCTGTTGTTCAGGGCCGGGATGCAGGTGGCTCTTGCTCCCATCCGGCAGCTGGCAGAAAGAGTCAGGGCTTTGTGATAGGCTACCCTGTACGAGCGGCCTTTAATCAGGTGTATTTTTACTTGCCGGGCCTGTTTTGTGTGCAGAAGTTTCTTAATATCTTTATCGCCCGAATCAGATCGGTATATTCATCCCGAAATACTTCTTCTATGACAACCAATGAACAGATCATCGCCGATCTCAATGAAAATACCGATAGCCTTCTTCAGGAACTGGCTGGGTTCAACCACCAAAATTTTTCGATCAAACCTTCGGCAACAGAATGGTCGGCAGCAGAGCTTACCGAACATCTCTTGCTCATCGAGCGCAATGTGGTGAAAGCATTAAAGGGAAATGCAAATACAACCGAACGCGCCATCGATGCCAAACTGGTATTGCTCAAGATGGCCCTGGCCAACACCACTCAGAAAATACAGGCGCCCGAAATGGTGGTTCCGCATAGCGCTACGGCCAACCGTCAGGAAATGCTGGAAGAGATCAGGAATCTGCGTGAGGAACAAGCTTCGCTCATCGCAGGATGTGATATGAGCCTTACCTGTCTGGAATTCAAACACCCGATGATGGGTACAATGACACGGTATGAGTGGGTTTATTTCAATATTTATCATACCGAGCGTCACCTGCACCAGCTTCGGAGGATAGCCAGGCAGGTCAATGCCTGAACATAACCCCGTATTTCGAATTTTGAGGAGTTGGCCGAAACACGATTCTATACGCAACTGGCCGAGGGTGATTGTTTTTTGCTACAGCGCTTTGCTCATTTCTTGATGCAAGATATCTTTCAAAACAAAACCACTGCTTATCTTTGTTGGCAGAAATATACCTGTTTAAGGGCATCTCTAATAACCCCTTCCAAACATTCCCTCTCCTTGGGAGAGGGTTAGGGAGAGGTCAAGAAAACGGGGTTATTAGAGATGCCCTTAAATAAAAAAACAAGATTCCCGTATCTTTAACGCCTTAAAACCAACACTAAAAGACCAAGAACAATGAAAAAGATTGCATTTTTAGCTGCAGCTGCAGTAGCCTTGATGGCATTTAAATCGGTAGAATCGACTACCTGGAGCGTTGATAAAGGCCACTCCCGTTTTGGGTTTGTGATTACCCACCTGGGTGTGAACGATGTCGAAGGCGATTTTAAGGAGTATGACTGTACCATCACCGGTGCGAAGGATGACTTCTCGGATGCCACATTCGAGGTCAGTGCCGAAATCAACAGCATCAACACCGAAAGCGAGAAACGCGATGGTCACTTGAAAGGGGCCGATTTTTTTGATGCTGCACAATTTGCAAAACTTACCTTTAAGAGCAAATCGGTCAAGGCCGATGGAGCCAACAAGCTCATCATTAACGGCGATCTTACGTTGCACGGCGTGACCAACCCTGTTGAACTCCATGCCATGATCCGCAAAGGCACCAACCCCATGTCAAAGAAAGAGGTCCTCGGCTTTAAGATCACCGGAACCATCAAACGTTCTGAATTCAAGATCGGCGAAAAATTCCCAGCGCCTATGCTGAGCGATGAAGTGCAGTTGAATGCGAATGGAGAGTTTGGAAAAAAGGAAGCTAAGTAATCATAGGAAGACGCCCTGTCCAGGCCTGGCCGCGACAGGGTGTTTTCTTTCTTTTCGATCGTCCCCGTATTTAACATATTCTCGGTCTCATGCATAAAGTCAGCCACCCGCTCGTCATCTTTTTGACCCTGCTGTGTTCTTCTTTTACGTATTTGATAATACAGAACTGGGTCCTTGGCGAAACATACAGCGTAAAATTTATCAACCCCGAAGCGAGCGGTACATTTACCCGGATGACAGCCGACATCAGTTTCAGCGAGACAGATCTGCCCGATTCTAAATTCGATGTGCAGATCGATGTGAATTCGCTCGACATGGGAAGCCCCGAGATGAGCAAGGAAGCGCTCAGCCCGGATATGTTGAATGCCCGGCGTTTTTCCAAAATTCAATTTCTTTCTGCCAACATCTCCAAAACCGATCGTGGTTTTCTTGCCAAAGGATCGCTCGAGCTTCATGGAATCAAGAAAGACATAGAGATTCCGTTCACATTCCTTTCAAAAACCTTTGCCGGTTCCTTCGACATCAAGGCCAAGGATTACGGGATCAACAGCTTGGGTAACGGAGCCGAGGACATACTCCGTATCGAACTGAGTGTTCCGGTGAAGGAAAAATAGGAGTTTACGCTCCATGGCGTTGTTTGTTTGCGTGCAGCTGGCGTATCTTGCCAAACAGTTTCTTCAAAAGCATTATCTCAGGCCTTTCTTGTCAACCCCAATGCGTATCTATACATTTACGGGATAATCCCCACCCAGATGCGTTTCAACTTTTTGAATCTTATTCTGTACTTGTGTTTTAGCCAGGTCTCCATTTCCTGCCTCCAGGCCCAGGCTTTTCAGGAAGTGAAGGAGTTTGGCGAAAATCCCGGCAACCTTAAAATGTTTATACATGTACCGGCTACACTTGCCAGGGATGCAAAAGCGCCCCTGGTGGTTGTATTGCATGGTTGTACCCAAAGCGCCGGTGTCATTGCAGCCCAGACAGGATGGAACAAACTGGCCGATCAATATGGGTTTATTGTAGTCTATCCCCAGCAACGCATGATCAACAACCCCGAAATGTGTTTTTGCTGGTACCGGCGTAAGGATATTACCAAGGGCAGGGGAGAGGACCTTTCGATAATCGAGATGACGGATTACGCAAAACATACCTACCGCATAGACTCGAGCCGGGTTTTCATCACCGGGCTTTCGGCCGGGGCGCTTATGAGCGTGGTGATGATGTCTACCTATCCTGAAACATTCAATGCGGGGGCCATCTTTGCGGGTGGGGCCTATAAATGCGCTCCCGATATGTTTACCCCCTGGATGGTTGCAATGGGGTGGGTTCATAAATCGCCTGCCAAATGGGGGATGAAGGTAAAGAAACAAAATCCGGGTTATGCAGGGCCTTATCCGCGCATGATTATCTACCAGGGAAAGAATGACCCGCTGGTAAACTACCACAATGGTTTTGAAATTGTAAAACAATGGACAAATCTGCACGGTATCGGAACAACACCCAGCTCGGTCATCACCCAATTTGCCTTAAACCGCGATATTGAAAAGGATATTTACAGGGATGGGCAGAACCAGGATGCGGTAGTCTATTACAAGATCAAACACCTGGGCCATGCCTATCTGATCAACCCCGGCCCCTGTATCAACGAGGGAGGCAAACGCGGGCTCTATTCAAAAGACAAAAACTTTTTCGCCACCTGGTGGACAGCCAGCGATTTCGGGCTTACGGGGCTGTCGCCCATCAGCGGAAAAGAACAAGTCGTTTCTGGAGAACAAAACCTTGTTTACTCGGTTGCACCGAATGAAAAATCAACGTATATCTGGTCTGTGCCTGATGGATGTAGGGTGGTTAGCGGACAAGGAACAAATTCAATAACACTTAACTGGGGGAAGCAGCCGGGTATTATCAATGTGGAGGAAACCGATGCGGGGGGATGTAAGCTCTTGCATCCTACCGTATTTGTGAGACAGGGGGAGTGAGTCTGGTACCCAGGAGCGCTAGAGCGAAGTGAGGTCATACCGTGCCTTGTCGGTGATGAAATGTTTGCCGAAGGCGAATTGGATGCCGGCAGTAAACCCAACTGAACTAAAAGGAATTTGCATCAATGGCTCCGGGCTGGGTGAGTTCGGCGGAAAGCTGGGTGCATAGCCTTTAACATAGGTGATTGGGCCGCTGTAATTTGTCTCATAAATAAACTGTTTCTGGCTGACAGTCATACCAGGGAGCATGTCCACTCCATTGTTGGTGTACTTTGTGTAGTCCATTCTGGCCGGAGCCCAGCTTTGCATCATGGCACAAACTTCCAGAAAGATACTGATCCGGTGTCTGATGTAATAACTAAGCCCCAGGGCACTTTGCATCCCATAACTCGTCCTGCCGCTGTATCTCGAAATTTGGTCAATCTGTTGTTGCCCGGTGAGCATCCAAATTGATTCTGATTGAACATACTGTCGACAGCCTATGAGTAGGCCCGTCCTGCTATAAAGCAACAACGGCCCTTCGTCGGTCTGGAAGCGGAGGGCGGGAACTAGCCTGAGCATGTCACCATGCCAGGTTAAGACACCGTAAGAGTCATTCCAATCATAGTTCGAAGAAATCAGATAATTTGCTGCAAATTCAATGCAGATGTGTTTTGTCAGAATATATCCAACATTCATTCCTCCGCTCACTCCTCGCCCCAGTGTATATCCTGCTGTATGCGTAGCTGAAAGCAAAGAGGGGGATTGCCCGAAATGGCCCAGATTTTCGCCCGCGATTTTAAACCCAAATCCACCTTGTAGCGCAAGGTAGAACTTATAGGAATTGTTTTTCGGGTGCATTTCCTGTCCTCTTACAGGCAGGAGTGAACTCAAAAGAATGAAGACAACAGCTCGAATAATTTTCATTGCGTACCAGTGTTTACAAGTGAAAAGTGATCATAATTTTAAATACATTCCCAGGGTGAATCCAAGCGAACTAAAAGGGAGCATTTCTTTATCCGCGCCGTTCGAAACCGAAACAGGGTTCCAGTTTTGCAGATAGCCGGTCAGTTCGGCAAAAGCTGAAAATCGGGTGTGAGTATCGTAGGTAAGACCGCAGCCGGCCCTCAGACCAAGACTTAAACCGCCCCTGTAGGTGATTGTATCCTCATGGCAGCCCCCCCACTGTGAATAAGAAGCACCGCTGGGTATTCCTATGATGATTCCAAGACGGCTATAGGGCAGAAGTTCTTTTTCACCAAACACAATCCGAATGCCAGGAA
>JABDAO010000105.1 GCA_013289095.1 Bacteroidota bacterium
ACGTATCGGAGAAAAAGGCGTTGAGAAAATCCTCAGCCAGAGCATCAAGGTTCATGGGAAGGATGCCATGAGTGACGAAGTGATTTTTGATACCACTGCACAGGAGAAAAACATTACCTATCCAACGGATACAAAGTTGAGGGTTAAAATCATCAAAAAGTGCAACAAGATCGCAAAATCCTTAGCGATAACACAACGTAGGAGCTATAAATGTGAAGTAAAGAAGTTGCTTATTATAACTCGATTCAGTAACCATCCCAAACGTAAAAAAGAAGCCAGAAGGGCGGCAAAGCGAATACATATTATCGCAGGTCGGTTGGTGAGAGAACTGGAAAGAAAAATTCCTGAAAATTTGATTAAGAAGTACGAGTCGTCTCTAAATCTATTCAACAGGGTGTTGACACAGAAGAAAGAGGACAAAAACAAGATTTATAGTTTACATGAACCTGAAGTAGCTTGCATTGCAAAAGGGAAAGCTCATAAACCCTACGAGTTCGGGAGTAAGGTGTCATTGGCAATTACACGAGAAACGAATATTATTGTAGCTGCGGTAGATTTTAATGGAAATCCACATGACACCAAAACGATAGCTCCTACCTTGGAGCAATATGAAAGATTGACAGGGCAAAAAGCGAAAATAGTAATTGCCGATCGAGGATACAGGGGAAGAAAAACTGTGGATGGAACCCAAATTGTCATTCCTGATAATAGCCAAGGGAAAACAGGGTACGAAAAAACAAAAGCAAGAAAGAGATTTAGGAGAAGGGCCGCCATTGAACCCGTCATCTCGCACACGAAACATCAGTACCGCATGGCGAGAAACTACTTGAAAGGTAAATTAGGTGACAAAATCAACGTAATGATGGCAGCAGCGGCATTCAATTTTAAGAGCAGGATGAATAAATTGATTCAACAGCTTCTTTGGGCCCTAAATTTTTTGATGCTTTGTGCTTTGGGAAAACTAAAGCTGACACTAAGACCAGATTTAGTCCTGGATTGTGGAGTTCTTAAGGATTAACTAATTAATGTTGTGTATTGGATAGGACCGAACGGTTGAGGGAAGGGAGGATGGGAGCGAACGGGTTACCCCGCTGCTCATGAGAGCTGCCGGCCCTTTCAGAGCGTTAACTTCAACTGAAAAATGCGGAATTAACGCCCAGGCTCTTCATCACACAGATAACTCAGAGCCAGACCCACTGAATAGAATTTTCTTGCGCAATCAGATTCAAGATCATGCCCTGACCACAAAAGAGCATCGGGGACTGGATTGGCAGGCAGGATTGAATATCTGAACACGAGTTCAATCCTGAACCGGCCTTTCTTTTTTCGGTCTGCATCCAGGCCGGCACCAAGCTGGGCCTGAGGATTGATATGGTAAAAATCATTGGGCTGGAATCCTTTTGCAAGATCGCGGGTTAGTCCTAAATCAATTAGAACAGGCGAAGAAGGTGAATTCAAGACTTCATCATAATAGAGAAAGACATTCGGGGATATGCCAAGAGAAAGGTAAGGCCTGACCGAATGACTCCCGAAATAATAATCTAGCTTTACGGGCAAATCAAGATAGGCAACATCAGCTCTCCACCATCCGCCAACGGTAGTCGTACTATACAGAATTCCATTCTCAGTCATTCCATCTTTAACACTATATTGTATACCTATGCTCAGGCTCAGGTGTTGGGTATATTGACAAAGAATGTCAATACCTGTGGTGAATGACATCTTTGCATGAAGTTTCTTATTTAGTGCATTATCAGCCGCATAATATGGATCCTGAGAGAATGTTTTTAAAATAGCAGACGAATAATCTGGTGAAAGCAGGGGGCCAATGTAAGTCCTTTTATGCCTGATACTGTCTTGAGAATAACCTCTGGAAATCTCCAAAAAAAGCAGAATACAGAATATTAAAGATCTATAAGCAACAATGATACCTTTCATATAACCATTGGTTTTCAGGGTATTTTTATCTTCGCAATAATTGCTTTCAAAACAACAAGTTAAAATTAAGGTTGCATATCAATTCCGCAAATCCTGTTTTGCCATCATTTTCCCATATCCGGTTTATTGATGAACAACTTTTTGACTTAGAACGGCTCCATTCTTCGATATTACTTTGAGGTAATAAATTCCTTCAGGATAGGAGTTCAAATCAAGATTCCAGGTATTCAGTGAATAATCACCGTTCGAATAAACCAGTTTCCCCCGCAAGTCATATAAAAACAATTGGCCCGTAGTCCCATCAACGGTGTTTGCTATAAAAAGACCTGTGCTTGGGTTCGGCTGAACAAGAAGTTGAGTTGAATGATTAGGCTGAACTGGAGGCGTGTTGACAATTTGATTCGGTGTTGGACGATTGGTTTTAGCTTTCGGAATTACAACTTCAGGGTTGCAAGTCAGCGTGTTATCAATATGTGCGCTAAAGTTCGAGCCGCTCATAATACCCATCTCGCCAGTCATTGCCACTTCATTACCGGCAATAAAGTTAACATTTGTATTCGGATAGACAAGATCGTTTGAGGCGGTGAGATTCCTGGCCACGTGATAATCTATGGGATAATCGCTGTTATCACCAGTAAGTTGATTACTTGTAGGCGACATTCCGGTATACGATGGCGGTGGAGTGGGGCTGAGAGAAACAGGATTATTTGCTGGGAATGTTTCGTCATAAAAGTAGTTGTTGCTTACAGATAGTCCCTGGCAGTTGCCTTCCATGTCGTAAATGGTTGCCTGCCCATCACTGTTTCTAAGCGTAACTAATGCAGCATTGCCCGTGCCTGGACATTTCTTTAAACAAGCCATCAATCCATTTTGCCATTTCTGAGCAACTGAAAAATTGTTAAGTGAGCTAATCCCCCCACCGGCAGCTTGGTAGGTCTGACCGTCGGGCATATTGTTACCATCTGGAAAGGCTTGACATCCAACCCGATTTATCGAATAAGAATTATGGTCCGCTTGATAAAGAAGGAACTGCCCGTCAAATCCACTATGGGCAATGACCTGATCATAACCTAATCCCAAAAAATCTCCGCTCGTGATACCATCCCACAAAACCTGCCCCCCAACTAACTGAGGGACAGAATAAGTATAAAGGAGGGATATTGATGTTAAGGTACTGTTCAAACTGTAAATATTCAATAGTCCTGTATTATCGGTAATCGCAATTTCAAGTGCACCTGTATTATCAAAGTGACCTGATGCCATTCCAGCTGCATCAGTAATCCCAGATACACTAAGGTTTAAGTCGATGAATTTGAATATATTAGTTCCTGGTGTAGCATTTGGTAGATATTCGAGCAAGCTGAGATTACCGGATGAGCCTATCAGAATTGCTTCATCACCAGGGTTTGATTGGTCAAAATTGCCAGCAGCAGCTCCTTTAATCTGCAAACCTGGAGGAAATGGAGATGAATTACTTGGCAGTGACACTAAATTCGACCCTGTAAAGGCCAAAAGATCAACCAGACCTGAACTACCAATTGTGATTATCGCATCAGGGCCGGAGCTAACGCCTAGCAACTTTCCGGAGACCATATATTGAACTGGGGCTTGCACGTCGGTATTTCCATTTGCGACAGGATTTTGCATTCTGGTAACTGGATCAACTGAACTGATAGTGATGTTATCCGACGTACCCGACGTAGCTGCAACCTCAAAGTTCCCATCACCCAGATAATCGCCAGTTGTTACTGCCGACCATGTAGTCTGAGTTGTGGGCCAAACAGAAATCGGATTAAATATATTAAGATACTTAGAGCCCAAAAAATCAGGTGTATTTTCAACTAATGTTAATTGAGAATAGCCATCTATGTTAGGATCATTATTGCCATCAAGAGCGGGTGAATAAAGTGAATTTCGTGAGTAATAATCAGATATTATTCCATAGATATATGGATTGAATTCAGTCATATAAGAATAACCACCAATTGTTGTAAAATTACCGGAAACCTGAACACTAAGGGGACATGTAGTACTTGCCCCTTGTATCGATTCATTGAACTTTAATGGAGACAGGTAAATTTTCGTTGCAAATGTTCTTGCAAACTGTTGCATCCAGGTGATGTTAAAGTAGGAGTCTGTGCCATTCGGCAATCCAAAATTATAACATAGGTGGGCAAATCTGAATGTTGCCAATGCATGCCCATCGTCTTCGCCATAAGCTCCATTGGTCACGTACTGAGAAGTCCAGAAAAGACAATCAAGGTCACATCTATTTCCATGAATTTGATCCTTGATAAAGGTTGTCAAAATATCAATTTGATTTGAATAGTATGTCGAGCTATGAATTGCGTATCTTCCCCCCAATGCGAATATTTCATCCAATAAAATCAGGACGGATCCCATGGCAGCTTGCATATTTACCTGGCCATAGGCTCTATGCTTGTCATCATTCACATATCCAAACATGGCAACTTGATTACCATTCCCATCTGGCAAGGTCTGAGCATTTGTGGGATCCAAGTTGGCACTGTTTACCCAATGCCCGGTAATATTCCACCAATCCACGGTCTCCGTAGATTTGAAACACAGCATGTATGCCAGGTCACCATAATTATTAAGATTTGACACGATGTCTGTTGCCTCAGCTGGAAGGGCTTGAGAAGCTAAACCTTGAAAATCCGGATCGGTTAACAGAAGATAGGTAAAAAAAACCATTGGATATAATATATCAGCATCCTGTGCTAATTCATGTTCAATCTGATAACATGGGCTACTTTCTGGTGAATGAGACCAACTTTTACTCGGGCAAAAGCCTTGCTGAATATTATCGGGCTCCAATTCCCACGAAGTGATGGGGCCTGTGCCTGTAACCGTTGGGCATCCTATTTCTGCAGGATAGTATGGAAAACCGAATTCCTTCGGCCCAGGGTCTCCACATATGCTCGTGATATTATCATCCCTTCGGTCCATAAAACGTTTGGCCTGGATCGCAAACCTTTGAATGTACCTGACATCTTTTGTTGCCTTAAACATATTCAGATAGCCAGTCAAATAACCAGGACCAGGACCAGACAAAAAAATAGCGGTATTTGCAAACATCGACTGTCCCTGCCCCGGCAATGCACTATTTTGCCCCTGGCTATTATCAAACACATCAAACGCCTTCCTAAATGTTTGCCCAACCATCATCTCTGAAAAAAGCAGAAACGCCCCAATAATAATTTTAGTTCTCATGCTGTCAGGATAAGAGTTATTTCAAAAAAAGAATACCGGAAACAAATTGAAAATCCTGCCGAAAATACATGTGTAAAAAAAGTCGGACTCTGCTTTTATTGAACAACAATCTTACAAGCATTCACATCTCCCCCACTTCTTACCCTCACAAAATACATCCCCTTAGGACAATCGCTCAAATCAATACTCCTTGTCATTGCACTATTTCCGCCATTGGTTAGTATTTCGGTATAAACCTGTTTTCCAACCAAATCAAACACGGCTATTTCGGTTTGCTGGCCCGTTATGCCTTTCAGTGTTATTTGAAAAATGCCGTTGCTGGGGTTTGGGGAAATTGTGATACCGGAGTTTATGTTATTCTGTTCGATACCTGCTGTGCTTGCTGACCATTTTGCAATATTATTGGCAGGAACGCCTCCGGCAGAAGTAAAATTACCTGCGGCATAAAGTGTGTTGCCAACAGAGGCAAATACATCAATGAGTGGATCTGTCTGAGGCCCCGCAGTTGTTCCAGACATACCGGTGCCGAATGAAGACCACGTAGATCCGTTCCAGCTGGCTATACAATTTGCAGAGTTTCCTCCTGCCAGACTGAAGAAACCACCTGTATATAAACCCGTACTATCTCCATACAAGCCAGTAATAATGTAATTAACTCCAGTACCTACTTGCGACCAATTCGTTCCATCCCATTTCACGATCCAATGCGATGAGACGGAACCCGCCGAATCAAAGCCACCGCCGGCATAGAGATCAGACCTATACATCGCTAACGCATATACAGCGTTATTTATCCCAGTTCCAAGCGGACTCCAGGTCGTTCCATCCCACTTGGCAATATTTCGGGCAGCAACACCTCCTGCCTTACTAAAGTAACCGGCAGCATAGAGATCTGTTCCAGAAACGGCTAACGCATATACAGTGGTATCAATCCCCAAGCCAAGAGAAGACCAACTGCTGCCATTCCATTTTGCAATATGACTAGCCGGAATCCCCCCTGCTGATGTAAAATCACCACCGGCATATAGATTGCCTCCACTTGAGCTCATTACATAAGCCGAATTATTGAGCCCGGAACCGAGTGCCGACCATGAAGCCCCATTCCAACTTGAAATATAATTCACCGGAACACTTCCTGCACCAGTAAAACTGCCACAAGCAAATAATGTTGGCCCAACCGTTTCCAAATCATTCACAATGCTGTTTAACCCCGCACCTACCGGTGACCAGATTGTATCATTCCAAACGGCGATATTGAGAGCCGGATTAGATCCGGCCTTAGAAAATTGACCTGCGACATATAATTTATTATTGAGTACAGCCAAGCCATCAATGGCACTGTCTGTCCCTGCCCCCAAAGCTGTCCAGGTCTGAGCGGACAACTCGTGTGAAAGCGCAAATAAGCAAAAAGTACTTATTTTGAAAAACAAGTTTAATATTCTCATGATTAAGGTTTTAATAAATTAGCAACTATAGCAAGATGTAAATGAGTAATACTCGGCCTATGGATCAATAGGCTTCACCGATTTTGTTTTAAGTTCTCAATTTCCTTTTTCATTTCTTCGATCTTTTTATTTTGTTCAACAAGGTAAAGGGTCAATTCTTCAACTTTCTTGAGTAATACGACATCCATCATTGCAATATTAAGTCCACTTTCCTTCACTTCCGTTTCTGATGGGATCTCAAGCAGATGATGTTCCCTCTTGTAATATTTTTCTACCTCATTTAAAGTTGGCAATTTATAGTTATCAGTAAAAACATAATCTGCCCAATCATTCATTGTAATATAGCAGGATTGAGCTACCATCTTACCAGATACGGTCAATATTGCATCCGCATTAATTGTACCCGCAGTTTGAATTTGAGTTCCAATGTGTGTCGGCCCTAAATAAACATTGCCACCACCACCGCCTGTACAAAGTGACACATTCCCTCCATTGCTTCCGGTGCAAACAGCCACACTTTTTCCACAGTAGTAATTAATCAACAGACCCGAACCGGTGTTGCCCGGGCTGCTACTATTGGGGCCTCCATATTCAATCATCCCATTTGCACCATCATAGCCAAGCGTTAACGGATGGAAATAATTGTTAATATCAAACCCTCCACACACGATGGAGCCATTAAATCCATTAATTGTTGGAATTGTAACAGGTCCGCAAGTTATACTAAGAGCGATAATATTCCTTCTAAGCTTGCTTGCACTCGCATTCGCACTATCCCCAAACAAAAACATTTCTGGATTCCCCCCACCTGCCGGAATGTAGGCAATAGTCTTGCTTCCTCCAAAATTCAACCCTCC
>JABDAO010000106.1 GCA_013289095.1 Bacteroidota bacterium
GCTCCAGGCAAGTCGGAATTATTGGCTTAAGCGTGAAACAAAACTACTTCGACGAAATTGAATTGGCGTACGACCAACTATGATATGCTTGTCATTGTAACAATGACAAGAAGGTAAAGATTTAATAGAATAATAAAGTATTGTATTGATTGATGAATGAATGGGGCCTCCCTATTCAATTATCATCATCCCACATGGAAGCCAATCTGGAAGGGTTATCGGAGCAAGAAATAATAGGAGAATGCAGAAACACTTTCTTAAGGGCATCTCTAATACCCCCTTCCAAACATTCCCTCTTCGCCGCAGGCGGAGAGGGTCAGGGAGAGGTCAGGAAAACGGGGTTATTAGAGATGCCCTTTAAATAAAACCGTGGAGGGAACAACCTGGTTCAGCAAGCTTGTCAACCTGTTTTTCTACCGAGGCATCCTTAATCAGCGGTGGGGCATGATGGGGCTTTACCCGGGCATCAATCAGGAGCGGCCCCATGCATCCCCAGTGTTTGTGCTCCGTAAAGCTGCTCACGCCATGTATATCGTATGAAGGGTTGCTGCGGGTAAAGGCCACCCACAAAAAATTATTGAGCGATTGGGCAAGGAACTGGCTGTCATTGCAAAGGATTACCAGCGGAACTCCTTCCAGCAAATGCATCTGATCGGCCAGTGAGCTACAAAGTTGAGCAACCTCCCGCTGTTCATCCGGCTCGTATGCAATGCCTTCGATGGCCAGGATGCCGGGAAGTAGCAGGCGGGGGTTACGGCAATCGTCGGGCAAATGTAATTTTTTAAGCGTTGTATCCAGCTTCCTGCGTTTCTCGCCGGCAGCGGCAATGACTACCTTGCTTCCGCTGTTGATGCCGGTACCGCTATAGTCGAGTGTATCAATGGTTGTCTTGGTCTGAAAATGCAGATCGCGGGTCCAGTCAACCCTTTCCAGGATGTGTTTGAAATAAGCGGGAATATCTTTTGTACTTAATTCAGGATTATCTTCACGGGCGCAAATAAACAGATATTTAGCCAGGCTCATTTGTCCAAAACCCAGGATGTGGTTAGAGATGGTCAGTATTTCTTTGGGGATGCGTTCACGCAAATAAGGCGTATAACGTTCACTGCCAATAGCAAGCAACAAAGGGTGTACCCCGGCTGCATCCACTGCGTTTACTTCGTGTAAACCAGGGATTTGTTCGGATAGCGCATTTCCGGCTATTTCGTGGATCAAGGCCCCGAAGGCAGTATCCTCTTGCGGAGGGCGTCCTACAACCGTAAAAGGCCAGATGGCATTTTGTTTATGCCAGACTTTATGTACCCGCATAACCGGGAAATCATGTTTGAGTGAATAATATCCCAGATGGTCGCCAAAGGGCCCTTCGGGTTTGTTTTCCCCTGGGTAGACCTCGCCCGTTATCACAAAGTCGGCATCCGAAGAGATGCAATACCCGTCCTGATAGGAATATCTGAAACGCCGGGCTCCGAGTACCCCGGCAAAACGCAGTTCGCTCATCCCTTCGGGCAATGGCATCACAGCAGAAAAACTGTGTGAGGGGGGGCCTCCAATAAAAATACTCACCTTCAGGGGTTTGCCTAAGGCATTCGCCTTGCTCTGATGTACCCCGATGCCCCGGTGAAGCTGATAATGCAGCCCTATTTCTTTGTTCAGCAGATACTCATTTCCGTTGAGCTGGATGCGGTACATGCCCAGGTTACTGTGCATCACTCCCGGTTGTTCAATATCTTCGGTATAAACCTGGGGCAGGGTCACAAAAGCGCCTCCATCATCGGGCCAGCATTTAATCAGCGGGAGTTTGTCGATCGAGGTTTCTTTCCACAAAACCGGATTTGTCGTGGTGCGTTTTGGAAATGCGCTTTTTGCTTTGTAGGCAAGCAGCGGTTTTTTCAAGGCCAGCAGGGGGTTGGCGTGCAAGGCCGAAATCTGTTTTACGGTTTCGAGGGTATCGCGGAAGAGGAATTTGCTTCGATCGGGTGTTCCAAACAGGTTGGATACAGCTTTGAATTCGCAGCCTTTGATCTTTTCAAAAAGCAGGGCAGGGCCTTGTTTTTCGAATACCCGCAGATGAATAGCAGCCATTTCCAGATTTGGATCGACCTCTTCCACAATGCGGATGAGATGTCCGTGCTGTTCCAGGTCTTCAATGCAATCTTGCAGGGTGGAATACGGCATTGGGCAGGGTTGGGGTTAGTGATTGTGAGCACGGAAGATGAAGTTCGTTATTTGCTCAGGCCTTCATCTTCGTACCCTTTTTCTCCAGGTAGTACTCTTCCCGTTGTGCCCTCACTTCAGGGCTTGTCAGGTATTCATCATAAGTCATGAACTTGTCGATGATGCCTCTGGGTGTGAGCTCAATGATGCGGTTGGCAACCGTCTGAACGAACTCATGGTCATGCGAGCTCAATAAAATATTTTCCTTGCAATCGCGCAGCTCGTTGTTGAAGGCGGTAATGCTTTCGAGGTCGAGGTGGGCGGTAGGCTCATCGAGAATGATCATGTTGCCTTTTTGGAGCATCATACGCGAGATCATGCAACGCATTTTTTCTCCTCCAGACAATACATTGGTTTGTTTCAGGGTTTCTTCTCCCGAAAAGAGCATTTGCCCAAGAAATCCGCGAACAAAACTTTCGTCTTTGTTCACCGAATACTGACGGAGCCAATCTACCAGATTGTATTCGCCGCTCATAAAGAACGAACTGTTATCGGCGGGGAGATAAGCCGTGGTGATGGTGCTTCCCCATTCAAAGATCCCTTTATCGGCCTTGCGGTTGCCGGTAATGATTTCAAAGAAGGCGGTAACCGCGAGGCGTTCTTTCGACAGGAAGGCAATCTTATCGCCTTTACGAACATTGAGGTTCAGGTTCGAAAAGAGGTTTACACCCTCGGCTGTTGCACAAAGGTTTTCGATGTGCAGTAGCTGATCGCCGGCCTCGCGTTCCTGACGGAAGATGATACCGGGGTATTTACGGGTTGAAGGGGTGATCTCGTCGATGGTAAGTTTTTCGAGGAGTTTCTTCCGGCTCGTCGCCTGACGCGATTTGGAGGCATTGGCGCTGAAACGTTCGATAAAATCCTGGAGCTGTTTGCGTTTGTCCTCGATCTTGCTGTTCTGATCTGATTTTTGACGCAGGGCGAGCTGGCTGCTCTGGTACCAAAACGAATAGTTGCCCGTATAGAGCGTGATCTTTCGGAAATCGATATCCACGGTATGCGTACAGACCTGATCGAGGAAGTGACGGTCGTGCGACACGACGATGACCGTGTTCTCAAAATCAGCCAGAAAATTTTCGAGCCAGGTAATGGTTTCCACATCCAGATCGTTGGTTGGCTCATCGAGCAGGAGGATATCGGGGTTTCCGAACAGTGCCTGGGCCAGGAGCACGCGCACTTTTTCCTTTCCGCTCAGTTCGCTCATGAGTTTCTGGTGGTATTCTTCTTTTACGCCCAGGTTGCTGAGCATGCCGGCGGCATCACTTTCGGCATCCCATCCGTTCATTTCGGCAAATTCGCCCTCCAGTTCAGACACGCGTATGCCATCGGCATCGCTGAAATCGGGTTTGGCATAGAGGGTGTCTTTTTCGGCAATGACCTTGGCCAGACGTTTGTTGCCCATGATCACTGTTTGCAATACCGGAAAGGCATCAAACTCAAAGTGGTCCTGACGCAATACGCTCATGCGTTGCCCGGCAGGGATGCTCACCAGGCCCTTGGTAGGGTCTATCTCACCCGACAGGATCTTCAGGAAGGTAGACTTCCCGGCCCCGTTGGCTCCAATCATCCCGTAACAGTTGCCGGGAATAAATTTGAGGTTTACTTCATCGAATAAAATGCGTTTTCCGAACTGCAGGGAAAGATTGGTTACCTGGATCATGGGTGTTACTTAAAATTAGGGTGCAAAAATACGGATTTTGGGGGAATTGGGATCGGCCAGGTCTTGCAGGCAACAAAGCCGGGCAGGAAGCAGGTCCAGATCGGGTTACTGTTTTTTTTTGGGGCTTAGATCCAATGAGTTGATGAAGCTTGGAGGAATGCTGCTTTTTGCTAAGTTCATCCAGTTACTGAAAAACAAGTTCAATGTTCCGCGCATGCGTGTCTGTCTTTTTCTCCAGATTCTCGGTAGCCATCCTTAGAAAACCCCTGATCAGATAGATTTTGCTTAGCATTAGTTCATCCGGATTGGTGTCGGCTGCATCAACGGGGCGGCATGGGCTCAAGTCATTTTTAAATGAATAAAGGATATCTGCAGGCTGCAGGAGTTTCTGTATAAAGCGCCTGCTACCTGCAAATCATAGGCGTCTTAGCTGTCAGTTCAACCCGTTTTGGAAAACTACCTTAATGATCGGTTTTACCAGGTGGATCTGACTCCTTCCCCGGTTTTTCTCCTGCCTGGAGCGTGGCTTTTGCCGGGAAATAGGAGGTGTTACTCTTGCAGATCTCCAGGGCTTTTTCGAGCAGTTCATCCCGGCCTTCCGAAATTCCTTTGATGGTAGGTTTTACGATGATATCCACCTTAATGCCAACGCGCTGGGTTTGGGTGCCGTCGGGGTAGGTTACGCCGAGGCCGGAGAAGGAGGTGTGGATCCGGCCGGGCAGGAGAATATAAGCTACGTTGCCGTTTGTGCCCGCTGTCTGGCTGCCCAGTGTGATTGCTCTTCCCGAAGCCTGGAGCGCCATGGCCGTAGTTTCGCCCTGGCTGCCGGTGCATTCATTTACAAGGAGGATGAGCTTGCCGTTGAATTTTTTACCCATTTTACTCCTTTTTCCGCAGAAATAGGGGCAATCATCTGCAAACAGGCCAGGGTGCCTGGGAGAGGGCCGTTGAAACCGGGCGTAGGTAACCCATTTCGTGTTCGTAATTTTAGCCAGTTTATAGAGGGGGTGATGAAGTGGATAGGAACGAAGGTCTACGATCAAAATCCTTTTGTGAATGATGCTTTTCCTGAGTTTTCGAAGCTGTGAATTGGTAATGGTACCGATGTTGAGGTAGGCGAGGTCTCCTTTCAGATCCAGATAGCTTATTTCTTTTTGCATGCATTCCATGCCTTTTTCATAGAGCTTTTGGCCCTTGACTCGCGTTGCTTTCACAAGCATCGTGTCTGCTCCATTCAGAATTTTCAAGGTCAGGATCGTGTCTTTGCCAGAGCCAAGGGCCCAATTTGCTTTTAGCTGTCTGCTGACTTCGTTCGAGGCAGAAATGTAATCGATCAGGCTATCCCGTATCTGTTTTGTCGTTTTTCCATCCACCTGCAATATAATGACGCCTGGTTTTAAAACTTTTTCGTGCATATCTATTCTTCTGCGGATGACGGTTTGCCCCTCTATATATTCAGCCTCGAACAGTGGATGATAGGGGCCCCAGACACTGTCGCGGAGAAACGGGCTCCAGGTAACCGAGTGCCCGTCATTGATCCTGGTGGTGAGCCAGACTACAGCGAGTTGATATGACAACGCCTTATCGCTATTCACGAACCGGATGATGGCTTGAGGAAGCACATCCTCCCAGTTCTCATCAAAGAGATTTGTATACGGGTCGTAGTAGTTAATGATATTCCAAAAACGGGCAAGGGCAAGTAAGCGTGTGCCTGCATCAGGCAGATCAGCTTCAGAGGCAACCTGCTCGTTTCGGAATGTCACTGTGCCTGGCATCCAATTCCGACGGGCGTAGTATTCGTTTTTTTTGGCCGAACGAGATGCAATGTTCAGCAGTTGATCTATCACAGCCGTGCAGCCGACAGCCGAGTCCTGGATCCAGGAAAAGAAATGCCCCAGCGGCATCAATTCTGCCCTGGCTGACCTGGCCCGTTTGTTTCCGCCATAGTCGGAACACATGGAGTTTAGTTCTGCGTTAAATTCTTCTTTGGTATGAGGTTTCAGCACGATGGAAATGTGCTTCAGGAAAATCGCATCGACATCCACCTTTCCCCTTTCACTTAGAGGAGAATAATATTTTAACACACCCCAGGCGCGGATAAAATAAGCTGCGTCTTTAAGATTGATGGTTTTAGAATTGCATTCAATCGAAACAAGGAGTAGTGTCCAAACAATAAAGACCCATTTTTGAGAACTTGTCGGCGCAGGCATGTGCTGTATGTTTTAGTGTCAGGTGATTAATAATTAGTTAGCTGTCACTTGTTTGAAAGGCGCCAAAGGCTGCCTGCCTCCGGCCTGGCAATCCGATGTAAGTGTAGCTTGGGATTGGTCTGATATGTAACCCAGGAGCAGCTCTCATAACCCCTTACTAACATTCTCTTCCGTCTCAGGCAGAGAGTGGCAGGGAGAGGTCAATAAACCGGGATCATTGGAGATGCCCCCAGGTTATCTCTCACAATCCGGGTTGTTTGAACAATTCGCACAATCAGAGTGGCAGGACAGCCATGTTTGGTATGGGCAACTAATAAGGGTAGAGGTGCAAACACAAACTCCGCCGTTTTGAGAACTTCCGAAACCCCCGCCGTTTGCGGTAGTCATTTGCCCGCTATTCAGTTTTGTGATTGTTTCCTTATTCAACATTAATTTCTTGTCGAATTTTATCTTTTTCATTTTTTTACCCTTGAATGCACCTTGTTCTTTTAAAAGCAGTTCGGTATTTGCTTCTGAAATCTCCCCTTTCTTTGGGTAGGAAATTTCGCGTACAAACATATTTCAAATAAGCTTCATCTTTCAAAACGTGTTGCTTAAAATAAGATCAAAATTTTGTCATTATTGGGTTTTGGTCGGCCGGTCTGTATCGAAAGATAACAGAATACTAGTAGACAGGGGTTTGGGGTTTTGAAGCAGGAAGGAGGCTGTGGCCCAATCCTGATTTGGGATTTGCAGATTTGGTATGCAAATGCCGATTTGCTGGAAGGCTCAATGCATGCTTATGTTTCGGACGAAGGAGGATGTTCGAAAAATTCGGGTTGTTGTCATCAATCCCTGAAAATGAGCAGAGAAAGCGCTCCGCCAGCGTGCGCATGTTGCTTGTTGATGGGTTGGCAGACGATCCCAATAAACCGTTAAAACGGTTTCCACATTCTTTTCAATTTGTAAGCCCACGATTAAAATCGCGGGCTATGGTCAAACGGGGGAACCATAGCCCTCCGATTCATCCCTGAGGGTTGGGAATTAAAACAGGCCAGGTAAATGGTTTCAATCATTTATCTGGCCCCGTATTCTTTCTCTGGTTCATATGTTTTCTGTTCTTAGAGCGCTGTTCCCTGGAATGCTGCAGTGTGAAGCCAGTTGCGGAGCAACACAAAGATCGATACGAGGTTTGTTCTGCACCAGAAAACTGCTGTTGGGCAAAGGGCTGAGTGTCTCGGCAAGCATAGAGGGGGTGGTGTGTATCTATAAGAACAAGCTCTGTGCCGGAGGCTTGTTCGACAGTGCCGGCAGCATCCTTGTAA
>JABDAO010000107.1 GCA_013289095.1 Bacteroidota bacterium
TTAAATGATTATTCCGGTGTTTTTCTGCATTTTTCTTCCGCTCTCTCGTCAGAGAGAACGGGCCGGCTGTCTTCGCTTGAACGTACTTAACCTTCCGGCTTTGGCAGCTTAAGGGGGGGGGCCGTGGGGAGAGTGAACAGCCAAATCATTAAAATATATTGTACTTTTAATCTATGCAACTCCGGCGAACGCTTTTTTGGGATGTAAACTATGATGCAATCGAGTGGGAAGAAAAGTACCACTTTGTAATCGTACGCGTTTTTGAGCGGGGCGATGTGGAAGATATCCGCCAGGTAAGAAGATATTATGGAGAAGAAAAAGTGAAACAAGCCTTGCTCGAAACCCGGTTTCTTCCCCTGCACAGGCTTCATTTGGCTGCTGCCGTGATTGACGAACCAATAGAAAAATTCAGGTGCTACATTTTGAGACAATCCAACCCGGGGCTCTTTCCATATTAAAAAGAGTCATGCATGTTCCCGAATTAAAGAGTTTTTCCTTGGTTGGAGGAACGGCTTTGGCCTTGAAGTTTGGTCATAGAAAATCTGTGGATCTTGATTTTTTTAGCCCTGAACAGTTTGATGTTAGGATGATGCAGACTGTTCTTGAACGCGAATTCGGGGCTGGGGTTCAATTTGAGCATACCACCATCGGTTTCGCTGTTTTTTGCGAGATCAGTAATGTCAAAATAGACATCATCCATTATCCTCACCCGATTATCGCCCCCGTTGAAACACGGGATGAAATCAGGTTATTATCCAACATTGATATAGCGGCCATGAAAGTCAGCGCCATTTTGGGACGAGGGGTAAAGAAAGATTTTTGGGATATGGCAGAATTACTCTCACGGTATACACTGGAAGAGATTGTAGGATTTTATGCGCTTAAATTTCCGAGCCAAATGCTGCTCATTTCTGTATCAACGGCCCTAACCTATTTTGACGATGCCGATCAAAGCGAAGAACCCGTGAGTTTAAAAGGTCAGACCTGGGAAAAAGTAAAAAGCTTTATCCAAAAACAAGTGCGGGGCTATCTGCTCTGACATTCCTGATATCCGATTTGTTTATGGGCATCTTTAATAACCCCATCCAAACATGCCCTCTCCTTGGGAGAGGGGCAGGGAGAGGTCAAGAAAACGGGGTTATTAGAGATGCCCTTATGTAAAAGGTCGTCCGTTTAAATGGCTATCCACTTTTCTGAAAGCCACATAAAAAACGATTCAGATCTTAACTGATCCGAATCATCCTAAATAATCTTCGTCCCATCACACATCGGCTCTCTTTTCTCCTCATCTTTACCTGGTATGCTTTTCCCCCCCCTGGCTTAAAACATCCTTGTTTTTATTTTTGCTTACGGTTCTGCCCGCGGCAATGCCCGCCCAGACGGCCGCTTGTCCGTGTCCATATGTGTACATCCTTGCCGATAAGGAAGTGCGCTGTTATGATCCAGCCCTTCCGGCAGGGCCTAAAAATCCTTCGAAGACCAACATCCCCGCCATTGGAACCGGTGGTTTAGCGCTTTTGCCAAAGCTCAACAGCCGCAAACCCATTCCCACCTTTTATGCAACCAACAGGGGTACCTTTTGGTGGTGGAATGGCAGTTCGTGGAAGGATACGAAAGATGCCACCGGAACACCCTTCGGTGTAAATATTGCCGGATGCGGATCGAGAATTTATAACCTGGAGGGCCGTACCGGTAAAATTTTTGTATACGATGGAAAAGGGCCAGCGAAATACCTTTCAACCGCGACTGAATTCAAAGGAGGCGGGCCATACGATTTGGTATGCGACGAAGAATGCAATTTTTATCTCCTGCGTACTCAGGTTCCGAATCAGGCCTTGTTATGCTATGACCCCAGTGGAAAATTGATTCAGTCTTACAATCTCAAAGGCATGCCAAACGTGAAGGGAGGAGCCGGTTTTGCAATGGTAGGCAACAAGGTGTATGCCCAGGTCGCAACAGGGCCAGGCATCTATGTAGGCACAATTACAGGTAACAGCGTAAGTTTTGTGTTTCTCAATACCTTTAAATCAAACTCAAACGATTTTGCATCCTGCCCGATAGATTCACAACGCATTATCAGAACCCTGGCTGAACGTGATTCGGTTGAACATCAAAAAAAGATAACTGCTTCCATAATAGATAGTGCTGCTCATATTGCGCCATCTGCACCTAAGCTGGCAAGGAAGAACGGTGTAAAATCGGCTGAACTCAAAATCGGCGAATGGATGGAACTCAAAAACATTTCGTTTAAAACCGGTGAAGCCGTACTCTTACCTAATTCTTTCGAGGAATTAGATACACTTGCCCTCATCCTGAACAGGGAGAAAAGATGCAAACTGGAGATTTTCGGTTTTACCGATAACTCAGGCAATGAAGCCACGAACAAACAACTCTCGCTGGCCAGGGCCGCAGCTGTGCTTGCCTATCTTGTGGCTGCGCATGTTCCTGCAGATCGGTTAAACGCCCAGGGCGCCGGGAGCAGCCACCCCATTGCAAACAACACAACCGAGCAGGGCCGGATGGCAAACCGAAGGGTTGAAATCAAAGTGCTTGAATTAACGGATTGATACGGTCTTACCCTCTCCACGACTCACCCCCCGGCCCCCTCTCTGCAAGCAGAGAGGGGGAGCCTTTGTGTTTTTTTTTATTTAATGAATTCAATTGAATTCATTAAATGATTATTCTGGTGTTTTTTTTCTGCATTTTTCTCCCGCTCTCTGCAAGCAGAGAGGGGGAGCCTTTGTGTTTTTTTTATTTAATGAATTCAATTGAATTCATTAAATGATTATTCCGGTGTTTTTTTTCTGCATTTTTCTTCCGCCCTCTCGTCAGAGAGAACGGGCCGGCTGTCTTCGCTTGAACGTGCTTAACCTTCCGGCTTCGGCAGCTAAAAAGGGGAGTCGCGGGGTGGAAACCTTGAAGGGGCTCTGATTACTCAGAAAGAGAGTCTTCTTCTTATATACAAAGAGTGTCTGCTTAGATCTAAAGAGTGTCTGCTTGTATCTAAGGAGTGTCTGCTTAGATCTAAAGAGTGTCTGCTTGTATCTAAGGAGAGTCTGCTTAGATCTAAAGAGTGTTTGCTTAGATCTAAAGAGTGTCTGCTTAGATCTAATGAGTGTCTGCTTAGATCTAAAGAGAGTCTGCTTGCATCTAAGGAGAGTCTGCTTGTATCTAAGGAGAGTCTGCTTGCATCTAAGGAGAGTCTGCTTGCATCTAAGGAGAGTCTGCTTGTATCTAAAGAGAGTCTGCTTGTATCTAAAGAGAGTCTGCTTGTATCTAAGGAGTGTCTGTTTGTTCTTATTGAGAAACAATTCCCCCCTGTAAACAGGCCCCTGTTTCAGCCTTTCGGTTTGAGCCGGGCCCGAAAATCACGATTATTTTATTTTTCTGAAAATATATTTTGATTTTGAATTCGGAATAAACTAAAATAAATTGTTTACTAAGAGGTAATAGAAAATGAAAATCATTTTTTTTAAGAAGGCTGATTATTATCTAATTATCAAGCCGATGCGATGCAATTGCCGCAACGGTTGATTTATAAAAAAACATGTTATGCGTAATTTAATAACGGAGTTTGGATTGCATCATATCGGGTTAAAATGACTTTAAATGGAGACAATAAACGGGTCTTAAACCCTGTTCTATACAGTAACCAGAACGAGCGGGCAGGTTGAAGGGATGAATGCCTGTTTACGGAAAAGGAACCGGGAGAAGAGGATGTCGAGAAAAGAAATGAATGAAAGAATGACAAGGAACAAATATATTGAAGACAACAGTTGGCCGCAGAAAATCTCCGGCGTTTACCAAACCAGTTTTGTGGTGTTTCGGCAGAACCGGAACATGACAAGACACAATACCTCCAATCATGAGCACCCCAAAAGTGCCTAGAGTAAAGGTGGCCTTGAAGCTTTATAAGCTCAACCCACCTCAGAAAATGGCGGCCGGCAAGTCGTATGTCGACCACATGACGGGAAATAAGCATTTCCCGGCCCCTTCTCCTTCACTTGCAGATATCACGAACCAGATTGCGGTTCTTGATCAGGCATTCACCCAGAGCCTTACCCGCGTACGGGGGGCTGTCGGAAAAATGCATGTGGAGGAAAAAATCCTTACAAGCCTGATTAATGGTCTTGGCGGGTATGTTGAAACGTGTGCCAATGCCGATCCCGAGAATGCGGTAAGCATTATCGAGAAAGAGGCAGGAATGACCGTGAAAGACAAGCCGATCCGCAAACCCAAAAATTTTACCGCGGTAAACGGGGCTGTAAACGGTACCGTTGAACTCGACACCAAGGCGGTGAAACGGTCGTCGTATATCTACCAGATCTCGACCGACCCGAACAATCCCTTGAGTTGGGTAACCCTTGCCACCTGCCAAAAGGTGAGATACCTGGCAACAGGTCTTACTTCAGGCGTCCGTTATTATTTCCGCGTTGCCGTGGTAACCGGTAATGTAACAGGCAATTTCAGCCCGCCCATCTCGGTGCTGGTGCATTAGATCAGCATAGCATAGCTTGAAAACCGGCCCAGGTACGACATGGGCCGGTTTTTTTAATGGGTGGGGGAACACTAAATTCCTGGCCCTTGTCAACTTAAATCAGGCAATCGGAGCCCTCCTTAATTCAGCGTCAACCAGATCAGAAACGAGAAGAATGACCCCGGTCTTTTTGAGATATTCAAAAAAAAGTATGGTATCCTTCGAGAACTCATTGTCAAAATAGCCGCCAATCACAGCAATATCACTATAAATTCATTCGCTCATTGGTGAAATATAGTCTGCAAAGCCAGTCTAAAACGAGAAAATGGATTGTCTATACCAAATCAAACCTTCTGTGGAATCTATCGGTTTGATGATGCTTCTTTCTGAACGAAGGCTTTTTAAACCGCTTAATTCTCAGATGAAGCATATTTCCTTACATTTATCATTCATTCAAAATACCAAATCACAAATCATGTTCTGGAACAAGGGGCCGCAAAGATTACGTTGTTGGGTGATAGTCTGCGTATGATTTTGAATCCTGATACTGTCACTGCTGAACTTGATGAATAAGGTTTACAAATCACCTCCCCTGATGAAAAAGCATCTCGTCATCTTCTGCTGTTTGATATTCGTCGCGGCCATTGCGATGAAAAGAAGCCCGGCTGTGCTCGCAGTAACGATTCAGCTAAATCACGAAACAGAAAAAATGCAATCCTTTCCTCCAGACTCCGTCAAAGGCGATTTCAACGGGGATGGAAAACAGGAATACATGTGGCTCGCAGGCCCTGAGATAGACAGCAGCGGTATGGGTTGTAAAGGCTTATGCGATTCCTGGATCCGCTTTTCAGACCCGGCTATTCCTCCCATCAAAATCGAAAATTGTATCGGAGGCATTCCGGTAAACCTGGGCGATCTGAACAAAAACGGGGGAGATGAAATCGGGTTGTTGCCCGACTGGTTTACCAGCTGCTGGCGCAATTATTTTGTCTGGACCTTGAAAAACAAAGCCTGGGTATATGCCGTACCGCCTATCGAGACCCATTGCAATCAATGGGAAGGCGGGGTCTGGCCGATCGAAATTGATCCGAAAATAAAAGGCAATGTCATCATCCGGTACAGCGAGATGGTAGACACTGCCATTGTGTTAAAGACCAAGTCGGTTCTGATAGTGAAGTAGGGCTTAGGCTAAGAACGGAGAGCCGCATAGACAATCTCCGTGTTTCTCCGTGCCCTCTGTGTCAACTCCAAAGCATCTCTACCCTTTCACTTCAGCAGCCTTGGCTCTGGCCAGGGTCTGGGCCGCATTCCGTGCAGCGCTGCTGCGTTGGGTCAGGATAAGAATGAGGTTGAAAAACAACATCACCCCCAGGATCACTACAAAACCTCCAACCTTGCCGCTCAGGGTTTCGATAAGCCCCTGGGCTGTATCGATATAATGCGGGTGAGCGGCCGTTTCATTTGTGCCTGCCACCCATTCGGGGTGTATCTGCAAAAACAAAAAGGCAAAACCCAGACCGATCAGATAAAACCCAACCTGTATCAGTTTGTTGAGCGAGAAGGCTTGCTCGTTTTGTCCCTGGAAAATATCCACATAAAATACTTTCGCATTGGTGAGGAGTTTATTGGCAACCCATACGGTTAACAGGAGGGTTACTGGCAGATAGATACAGTAAGCAATCAGTGTATAGTTCATGGTTGTTGGTTTTAGGGGTGTGTTTGGAGATTCTTTCGGTGTTTTTTTTCGGTGATTAGCAAGACAATAATATTAAACAGATGCATGATTCCGAGGAGGAGGACAATGATTCCCACTTTTTCGCTTACAATTTCGATGAGCTCCCTGATCAGACCAATCTTTTCCCAGATCCTCAGGGTGATGATGCAATACCCGATGTTCAACAAGTAATAACCCACCAGCAGCATGTTGTTGATAGAATCGGCCAGGTGTTGGTTGCCATGAAACACAGACAGAATAAATGGTCTTCCGTTTTTATGGAGGATATTCCCGACCACCACCACCACGTAAATGGTGATGAGCAGGTAACATGCATAGGCGAGGATATTGTAGCTCATCGTGTTGTGATTCACACTGTGTCTGAACAACGGTTTATTTCAGCAATTTCAAAAACGAAGCTACAAACCAGCTTTCGTCGGCCTTGATTAGCATTTCGAGGGTCTTGTCGGCTTTTGTGACCACGCCTTTTATGTTCTTGATCGTATCGTTGAAGGCCTTGATGTCTTTGTTTTTTTTGTCTCCTTCCACCACACTTACATCCTGGAGCACTTTCAGTACCGGTTCCAGCTCGCGTTTCCGTCGTTCCTTCATCACCTGGGTGGCCACTTTCCAGATATCTTTTTCGGCCGAAAAAAATTCCTTCCGTTCTCCGGGTTTGAGCTCTTTGCTTACGAGGCCCCAATCCATCAATGCCCTGATGTTCATATTGGCATTGCCCCGGCTGATGCTGAGCTTTTCCATGATGTCTTCGGCGCTGAGCGATTCGGGGGCGATGAGGAGCAAGGCATGTACCTGTGCCATGGTCCGGTTGATGCCCCAGCTCGAGCCCAGTGTCCCCCAGGCCTGGATAAACTTTTCGGTTGCTTCGGTGAGTTTCATGGAACAAATATATGTAATAGTTCTGAAGTTTCAATAAATAATGAAAGAATAGTTTTGAACACCTTGATCCCGGGTTGATGCATGGGCCAGGAATCTTTTCAGCATCAGACTAAAAGTGGAAATTAAGCTGAAGGCGGTTTTGGATGTTGCTTTTACGCTCGTCAACGTTGAATGC
>JABDAO010000108.1 GCA_013289095.1 Bacteroidota bacterium
TGGGATTCGGGTTTTAACTGAGGAATTTACTTTCGGTATTTTGACAAATCCCCAATCGCCAGTACAAATTTATTTATTACATTTATAGTTCAGGCTGCAACAAAATTAAGGAAATTTCGTTATTAGCTTCAGAGTGCACCTCTCAACAGATTGCCGATATGGATAAGAATGAGCTGAAGAAAGAGATCGATGTACTGATCGAAAGCATTAAAAAGCAGGCCGACCGCATGAATGCCCAGGACAACCTTACGATGGTTGAGCTGGAAGTGCTCCATCACAAGATCCAGAAACTGTATGAGAAATCGATCCTGATCCACCATTTGCCTGCACTACCCCCAGCCTTGCCGCCTGTCAATCAACCGAGAGAACCTCTGGCCCGGGAAGAAGAGCCGGTGAAGCCTATACCCATTTCAAACCCGCCCCAGGAGATAATTGCTGCAGCGACAGCGGTTCATACGCCGGAGCCAACTCCGCTGTCGCCTGTAAAGGAGATCCAGCGTACACTGGTTGAATCAATACCCACTCCCGATCTTTTTGGCGCTTCTGCTCAAACTAATCAGAAACCGGCCCTGAAAGCAAAACCCGAAAGAGACAAACCCGCTCGCATGATGCGTCTGGCTGTTGCCGATCTTCAGAAAGCCATTAGCATCAACGATAAGTTTCGTTTTATCAATGAGCTGTTCGACGGCAATGTAAAAGAGTACCAGGCTGCCCTCCAGAGTGTCAATACCTGCGGCAATTTTGAGGATGCCGACCGCTATGTTTCTAACATACGCGAGATTTATGGCTGGAATGAGGAAAACGAGGTTGTGGGGATTTTTATGGACCTGGTGGAGAGACGGTTTTTATGAAAAGCACAAACCATCGTGACTGGCTCTGTTCCCACTACATCCGCTCGGTTCGTCAATCCCTTTTTTTGTTTCTCTTTCCTTCGCTTATATCCCCGGTTTACGCACAGCAATCTACAGACACTCCGCTCAACCGCTATGCCCGTGCTGTTGTTGATACCCTCTGTTCTTCATCCATGCATGGCAGGGGATATGTAAACCGCGGCGACAAAATTGCCGCTCAGTATCTGGAAGATCAGTTCAGGGCCGATGGGCTGACTCCATTTGGTACTGGTTTCCGTCAGCAATTTAGTCTGAATGTAAATACCTTTCCAGGGAGGATGATGTTTAAATACAGTTCAGAAAAAAAACCCCAGACGCCGGGCAGGGATTTTCTGGTCGACCCAGTCTGTCACGCTGTCAAAGGCACGTTCAAACTCGTGTATGCCGATTCAACGACGATAAAGAATGAAGGCGATCTGGTGAAGATCAGGAACAAAAGGTACAAAAACAGGATGTTGTTCGTCGATACTATTGGTGTCAGAAATGCAGAAACCCGGAAACGGATTGTCTCGCTGCTGCTCGAACCGCCTCAAGGTGTGAATGGAATAATCGTCCGTCAGCGTTGGTCCAGGGGGCCCGGGCAGGACACCCCCGGGCCCTGGGATGTAGCCCAGGCCCAGGCAGGCATACCGGTTATCTATTCGAGGACAAGCAACGAAACGCCAAAGGCCCGGAAAATAACGGTCGATATCGAAGCGCAGCAACTCTACGGCTATTCTACCCAAAACATGCTTGGATATGTAAAAGGTTCGGTCTTCCCCGATTCCTTTATTGTCTTCACGGCCCATTATGATCATCTTGGGCAGATGGGAGCAGACGCCTGGTTCCCCGGTGCCAATGACAATGCAAGCGGTTGTGCCATGCTTTTAAACCTCATGAAGTATTTTACCTCCCCCGATCATCACCCAAAATGTTCAGTGGCGTTTATTGCTTTTAGTGGAGAAGAAGCGGGTCTGCTGGGTTCCAAATTTTACACCGAACACCCACTCTTCCCCTTAAAACAGATCAGGTTCCTGGTCAATATGGACATTATGGGCACCGGTGATGAAGGCATTACGGTGGTGAACGCAACGCTGTTCCCCGATCAGTTCAGGATCCTGCAACAAGTCAATGAAAAAGGGCAATTCCTGCCCGATGTAAAGATGCGGGGCAAGGCATCGAACAGCGATCATTACTGGTTTTCGGAAAAAGGAGTGAACGCTTTTTTTATCTATACCCGAGGTGGCATCAAGGCCTATCATGATATTGATGACAAACCGTCTACCCTGCCTCTTTCCAAATTCAAGGATGTATATAATCTGCTGATCAGTTTCGAAAGTTTTATGGAAAATTGGAAATGAAAAAGAATTGCGACTTTTGATGGGCGATTTACGGTTTCAGCCCCGAAGCCTTTACCGTGAAAGCAAAATGAGTGTTGAAATCAGAATTGTTTCGCCCTGTACTGTTGGTAAATCATGAATCACTATTCTTAAAATCCGGAACCTGCTTTGAAACTATATCTCGTCCCCACCCCTATCGGAAATCTGGAAGACATCACCCTGAGGGCCATCCGTATCCTGAAAGAAGTGGATTTGATCCTGGCCGAGGATACCCGTAAAACAGGTTTCCTTCTGAAACATCTGGGCATTGAAAAGAAGATGTTTCCGCACCACTCGCACAACGAACATAAAACCATTACATTCATTGCCGAACGCATTGCCGCAGGCGAAACCATTGCCCTGGTTACCGATGCCGGTACTCCCGGCATTTCTGATCCGGGTTTTTTACTCGTACGCGAATGTGTGAATGCCGGTATCGGGGTGGAATGTCTGCCCGGGCCAACAGCCTTTGTCCCGGCGCTTGTCAATTCGGGCTTGCCGTGCGACAGCTTTGTATTCGAAGGTTTTCTTCCGCAGAAAAAAGGGAGACAGACCAAATTGCTCAGTCTGAAAGAAGAACCCCGAACCCTGGTGTTTTACGAATCCCCGTTCAGGTTGGTAAAGGCCCTGGAAGAATTTGGCTTGCATTTCGGCAAAGAACGCAAGGCAAGCGTGTCCCGCGAGCTCACCAAAATGTTTGAAGAAACAAAAAGGGGAACACTGGAGGAGCTGGCGGCTTATTTTAAAGAAAAGACGGTTAAGGGTGAGATTGTTATTGTGGTAGAAGGCAAACAAGAAGAGGAAGGATGAGCATTTGTTTTTTGAGCATTCGCTGGCCTCTTCCGTTTGTTTCAATTTTTTTATGTCGCTGAGTGAATTATCAACCTGAAATCTGACAATGTTAGCATGCACCCTTATCCGTAAAGGCCCTGCCTCCAGGGCTTTTGAAATACGTGAAACAGAAAAACCAATACCTGGAGCCGGACAGGTATTGATACGCGTTGAAGCCTTCGGTCTCAACTTTGCCGATGTGATTGCCAGGTATGGAAAATATAAAGATGCCCCGCCTATGCCTTCGGTGCTGGGGTATGAAGTGGTGGGATGGATAGAATCTTGTGCCGATGATGTTACAGCCGTCAAACCCGGCCAGCGGGTTACCGCCTTTACCCGTTTTGGAGGCTATGCCCAATATGCAGTGACCGATGCCCGTGCTGTTGCCCGTATACCCGATGATATGGATACCGGTGTTGCGGTAGCCCTGGCCACCCAGTATTGCACAGCCTGGTTCTGTGCCGAGGAAATGGTGCACCTCCATGCAGGCGACCGGGTACTCATACAGGCGGCTGCCGGGGGCGTAGGCACTGCGCTTTCGCAACTCTGTAAACGAAAAGGATGTGTGGTCTTCGGGACCGCGGGATCAGACGAAAAGCTGGCTTATATGAAAGAAAACGGGGTAGATCATCCTGTCAATTACCTGAAACAGGATTTTGAACAGGAAATCCGGAAAATCAGTAAAGACGGTGTGGATGTGGTCTTTGATTCGGCCGGAGGCAAAGCGTTCAGGAAAGGAAACTCATTGCTCAAAGCCGGAGGGCGGATTATCGGCTATGGAGCAGCCGAGCAGCTCGAAAAGAAAACCATTTTTGGCACCATCGGCATGTTGTTCGATTTTGGGTTTACCAACCCGGTGTTTTTGCTCATGGCTTCGAAATCGATCATCGGGGTGAATATGCTGCGTATTGCCGATCAGCGCCCTGATGTCTTGCAACGGTGTTTGACCAACGTGGTAGCGCTTGCTACCGTGAACGAACTAAAACCAAAAATTGGTGGACGGTTTAAAGCCACTCAAATTGCAGAAGCACATGCGTTTCTGGAATCGAGAAAAAGTACCGGTAAAATTGTGGTTAGCTGGGATTAAGTTTTTTTACCGTATCTGCTGATTGATGAAGGGCAATCATTCCAGGGTGGAAGAATCAGAAACCCGTTTCGTGCGTTTTAAAATTGTCTGTACAAGTATCCCGGTTATGATAAAAATATTCCCGACACCTCTTTTTCTTGAGAATTCAATCGCCCTCCTGAAACCGCTCGAAAGAGCTGATTTTGATCAACTCACGGAGTTAGGACTGCAACCCGCACTCTGGGCCATGAACCCCCGGAAAGTCGAAACACGTGAGGACATGCTTGCCTATCTGGAAGAAGCCATCTGCGAAAAACAAAACGGGATCTCCATCCCGTTTGTAATCTATGATAAACGAACCGGAGAAATGGCCGGTTCAACCCGGTATTCAAATCTGTTCACGGCCCATAAACGTCTGGAAATTGGGTGGACCTGGATCAATACCCGGTTTCAGCGCACCGGTCTGAACCGGGCCGTAAAATTCGAACTGTTGAAATACGGGTTTGAAACGCTTGATCTGAATCGTATTGAACTCAAAACGGATGCACTGAATACCCAGTCGCGCATGGCAATGAAAAAAATAGGAGCTACCGAAGAAGGTATTTTCAGGAAACACATGGTTACCCATTCGGGGCGCGTAAGAGATACGGTTTATCTGAGTATTTTGAGAGCAGAGTGGGAGGTGATCAGGGCGAAAATATTTTCGGAATTCTAGCCTCAACACCATACGTGTAATATACCCTGATGTGCTCGATTACGGGGTTAGCTGTTTCTTCAGTTTACGGCCATGCCAAACTCGCGGCAGTTTCAGTTTCTCAAGCCGGTTCATATCGAGAAAAGGCAGACAGATTCAGACACTCTTTAGATCCAAGCAGACACTCTTTAGATCCAAGCAGTGTCTCTTTAGATCCAAGCAGACACTCTTTAGATTCAAGCAGTGTCTCTTTAGATCCAAGCAGACACTCTTTAGATCCAAGCAGTGTCTCCTTAGATCCAAGCAGTGTCTCTTTAGATCCAAGCAGACACTCTTTAGATCCAAGCAGACACTCTTTAGATCCAAGCAGTGTCTCTTTAGATCCAAGCAGTGTCTCCTTAGATCCAAGCAGTGTCTCCTTAGATCCAAGCAGTGTCTCTTTAGATCCAAGCAGTGTCTCTTTAGATCCAAGCAGTGTCTCTTTAGATCCAAGCAGACACTCTTTAGATCCAAGCAGACGCTGTTTAGATCTCTGGAGACTCCTTTGATGTGTTTCGTCGGCGGTTTTCTCCTCCTTTTTATATACACCGCCCAATTTTCTTAAATTTGTGCACGAAAATCGAATAAACTGATCGGATGTATGTCAGGATCAGGAGAGATCATCTTCTGAAATAAGGGCATCTCTAATAACCCCTTCCAAACATTCCTTCTCCTTGGGAGAGGGTCAGGGAGAGGTCAAGAAAACGGGGTTATTAGAGATGCCCATAAACAACATTCCGGTTTGTTTTAATCAAAATCATGCTATGATGCGCCAACTACTTCTTGCAGCATTCTCATTTGTGCTATTCCCGGCTTGGGCCCAGACTCCCGAAACGGCCCGCCCCGACACCAACAAAACCGATGGCTCCGGTCATAAACAGGGCATCTGGATGGATCCGCTGAACGGTCTGAACTGGTACGGAAAATATGTAGACGACAAACGGGAAGGCGCCTGGACAGGTTATTACGCAGGCTGGCTCCCGGCCAAAACCGAAGGATATTTACATGGCAAGAAAAACGGCTCCAGTTTCTCGATCGATCGGAGCGGTACCTTTTTACAGGAAGATCAGTATGCCGATGATCTGTTGAATGGCGTCTGCCGGACGTTTTACGGTGGAGGACGCGTGAAATCAGAAATCCATTATAAAAACGGGAAACTGTATGGGGCCAAAACACTCTATACAACCGATGGAAAGAAACAGGAAGACGGAGTGTATATCAATGATGTAAAAGAAGGCACCTACCGCTGGTATTTTTCGGATGGAAAAATAAATACCGAATCGAACTATAAAAACGGTGCGTTGGAAGGCATGCAGATTACCTTTTACCCAAAGTCAGGGGTCAAAGCTTCCGAAGTGACCTACCGCAACAATCTTAGGCAGGGCCCCTACAAGGAGTATTATGAAGATGGAAAACCCCGGACCGAAGGCGCTTTTCTGGACGATCTGGAAGAAGGCGCCTGGAAGGTATACGATGAAACGGGCAAAATACACGTGGTGAAATACAAAAAAGGGGTAGAATCAAAAAAATGAACAAAACCACAAATCTCATGCTTGTCGTTGCCGGTATCCTTGTCCTGGGCCTGGGTGGATATTATTCGATGATCAAGCGCGCCATGAAAACGCTTCCCTATTTTGGAGAAAGGGAAGCAGGAAAGAATGGTGATACAACCTACCATTCAGTCGCTGCTTTTTCCCTGCTCGATCAGGAGGGTAAGACCATCACCCAGAAAGACCTGGCTGGGAAGATCTATGTGGCCGATTATTTTTTCGCCAATTGCAAGAGTATCTGCCCCAAGATGAGCACCCAACTGGAGCGGGTACAGGCAAGGTTTAAAAATGAACCTGGTTTTATGATCCTTTCGCATACGGTCGACCCGGTTCGCGATACGGTTGCCGCCATGGCACGCTATGCGTCCATGCATGGGGCCGACCCCAGGAAGTGGTTGTTCCTCACCGGCGATAAAAAACAACTCTACGATCTGGCCCGGTATTCATACCTGGCTGTGGCCACCGTGGGCACCGGTGGGCCAGAAGATTTTATTCATACCGAGAAATTTGCACTCATCGATCAGGAAAAACACCTCCGTGGAATCTATGACGGAACAGACTCCCTGGATGTGAACCGGATGATGACCGATGTCGAGCAATTGCTGATGAGCTATAAGTAGTCTGGTTTGAAATAAGGTTGGAGACAGAATGCAGATTATTAGGATTGTCGGGATAAAATCATGTTTTATCCGAATGGATTATCAGGATCAGCGTTCTATCACACATACCCCGGTTA
>JABDAO010000109.1 GCA_013289095.1 Bacteroidota bacterium
ATGGTTTGCAGGGCCTTCGAAACCAGATCGAGTGATTTCATCTTCAGTATTTCAACCTGAATATCGTTCGAAGCCGAGAAAATGGTAAACGACTTCATGTATTCCTTCGATGGATCAGGCTTGTTGTTCCCGTTATTGTCGTCATCCACCACAATCACGCTGCCAACTTCATACACAGGCTGCACAAACCAGTTGAGGAATGCGGCTGCGCCTAAAAAGAAAAGCACGGAGAGGCCGAACAAATGCCAATTTTGCTTGACCCTTCGGATGGCCGAGACCAGGTAATGATAATTTTCCGGGTTTTGTTCGGTGTTCATCTTGCTTTTATTTCTTTTCATAATAAAGAACCAGCAGGGCCGAGGTCACTGCCGATACAATGAGATTAAACGGATATTCCTTCATCCCAAACCTGCGTATTTTCAAAGGCGCTATATAGAGCACATCATTGGGCCGCAGGTAATAGAATTCGTTCCTGAATATCGAGTCCTGAGTGAGGTCCAGACAATATTTGTGAATGCTCTGCCCGCCTTCGCGGATAAGCATTACCTGTTTGCGGTTTCCGTACTCTGTAATATCCCCGGCCAGGCCCAGGGCATTAAAGACAGTCAGTTTTTCGCTGGGGTATGGATAGCTTCCGGCCTTGGTCACCTCACCGAGGATGGTTACCGAATTGTTTACAAACCTGACCGATACAATTGGGTTGATAATGATATGTTTTGTAGAATCGCGGATGACGGCTGCTGCCTGATCCACGGTCAGCCCCTGCACACAGATCTTGCCTATGACAGGCAGGCTCACCGAACCCGAATCGTTGACGGTATAGCCCAGGACAGAAAGAGAGATTTCGGAAATGGAATTGTAATTCTGTTTCTCCTGGTTAAAAACAGTGGGCAGGTTCGGGTCTCCCCCGGCGGTGCCGACGCTTATATACAACACATCGGCAGGTTCGATCAACAGGGCCTTTTTATTGGCCGAGGAGTAAGCGTATGCCAACCCGTCGACGGGCGACTGGGCATACACCATCTTATGCTGGGGAACACAAGACTGAAACAAAGGCAGGATCAGAAAGAAATACCAATGATTTTTCATGGGCCTGGTTACAAGTGTATTTTAAACGGATTGAAACGGGTTCTCATTTGGTTGCTGCTATGCGTTTTCGAAAGAATACGGGCAGACGTTGCACCCTACTGCCGGCTGCTTTTATGCGCCCAACATGTTCAGGCGCTGACATTCCGTTTGCGCACCAGGTTATAGATAGCCATCCAGAAATACTTCACGTTTGTAACAGCTCCGTGCTTCTTCATCTCTGCCAGGTAGATGCGTTCGGCCTGTACTACTCCGTCGAACCCTTTCAGACCAAGTGATACGTTTGGAGGAATACAACCCGGTTTGAACTTGATACGGTCTTGCTGCAAGTCTTTGGGCAGGGCGTGGAACCCGAACCGGCTGATTGGCCTCACCCCAACCAAATTCAGATCGCCTTTCAAAACATTGAGCAGCTGGGGGAGCTCGTCGAGATGAAGTTTGCGGATAATCTTTCCCCAATGCGTCAACCGGAAGTCCTTATTGGGTTTTCCGGTAGCGTTGTAGCCGTTCATCTTCACCACATAATCCTGCAAATATTCCGAATAAGGATGCATGGTTCTGATTTTATAAACGCCGATGCTTTTCCCATCCTTGCTTATGCGGGGCATCTTGAAGATCAAACCGCCCGACGGGGCATGCCTGGAGGGTTCTTTTTTTACCTTGATCACCGAAAAGTAAAAACGGTTGTTGATGAGCTCATGGCCGATGATTTCGAAACCCGCAAAGCAAAGCCGCCCCAGGGTTTCGGCCTTTGACAGTACATGCTCCCCATCGCCAAAGAAGGTCTTAAACAGTTTGCGGGTGAACGACAGCTTTGGCAACATACGTTTCCAGATAAAATCACCTGCCCAGATTATCCGTGCCAGTGATGCCGGATACTTCCGGAAAATCTGCTCCTTGCGTATGGAGTTGCTCTCCACACACCCGATGTAAATGCCTGCATCGGGCAATTGGGCATTTGCTGCCCGAAAGAACGTATCCAGATCATAGGGTTGCTGGTTGATAAGCCGCAGATCGATGATCTTTTGGCCCAATTCGCCAGCCGGGGGGCTGGAGGTGTATTTACCTGTTTTTGTAATCAGCAACACGCCTTTTCGGCCCAGGTCAACCTGCTCGGTGATGAATTTGGCTACTCCTTTTCCGGCTTCAGACAGGATGATGTTTTTCAGAATCGGCTCCTTCTTCTGCGGAGCTGCCTTCACGCCTGGTAATTCGAGTAGGGTTGCCGTTGTCATACAGAATGAAATTTTAACTCATTTATAAAAGCTGCTCCAGAATACATCCTATAGTAACAGCAGGAAGGGCAGACAAACAACTGCGCTTGCAATGGCATTCAAACCCTGTCTATTATTCCCGGTCGGGCAGTCCTTACTCTTATATATAGGCAGCTCGTTGAGCCCCAAGGGGGCCGCAGCGCTTAAAAACCCAGGAGGCCAGTCAGTCACCTGTGTTCAATTGCCCTTTTATTCATCCGGTTCTGTTGATTTTTGATGCCTGGTCCTCTGCACCCGCCTGGGAGGCTTCTGCATGATGAGTATCTGATCCCGACAGGCAATCGTCGAATCAATTGTTTCCGTGTTCATCGGGTTGAAAGAGAGCAACCATTCTGCCTCTCCGGCCCATGTATTAACAATTGACTGAGGCAAAGATGTAGGGATCGGAGAGATGGATCAAACCAAGATATAGGCAATATTTTGTATTAAATTGACTTAATCTTTATGTGTTTGCATGGATATTAATTTAAGTATCAGTTACTTGACTTTTCAAGGCGGCGTCCATCTTTAAAACCAAATCTGGTGTATGTTGTGTGGCGGAACCGAAAATAAATCAAACAGCTCGTCTTATCCTGATAGCGTGTTCCTGCATACCGTTCATCCAGGTTTTTCGACAACTCATTGGTTTTGCCCTGGTGGAAATGCGGCATAGGCTATACTCTTGCAGTCTAAAACAAACCCGGATGAAACCAAACTTCACCTTCCTTCTTGCCCTTCTTAGCACCTTCCTGACAAGCTCCGTGTTTGCCGAGGGCCAGGGTCAAACCATACGCGGAACCATAACCGATAAACAATCACAGGCCCTGCTGCCCGGGGCAACGGTTCTGTTGCTCCACACAGATCCGCTGTTGGGGGCTACCTCGGGAACCGATGGCCAGTTTAAGATTACCGGTGTGGGCCCGGGCCGCTACGATCTGAGGATTTCTTACCTCGGCTACAAAGAAGTTGTTGTTCCGAACGTGGTGGTAACCTCGGGTAAGGAAGTTGTGCTCGATCTGGGGATGGAAGAAAACATCCACTCCATCAACGAAGTGGTGGTAGCCGGCGCCAAGAACAATGAAACACATAATGATATGGCCACGGTCAGTGCACGGTCGTTCACCGTGGATGATGTGAACCGCTATGCAGGAGGCCGTTCTGACCCTGCCCGCCTGGCAGCCAATTTTGCAGGAGTGAGCGCTCCCGACGATTCGCGCAATGATATTGTCATACGCGGCAATTCGCCCACCGGGGTGCTCTATCGCATCGAAGGACTAGATATACCCAACCCCAACCATTTTGCAACGGTTGGCACCACCGGCGGGCCAGTGAGCGCCATCAACACAAACCTGCTCCGCAATTCAGATTTTTTTACTTCTGCCTTCCCTGCCGAATACGGAAATGCCAATGCAGGGATTTTCGATCTGGGTTTCAGGAACGGGAATTCCGAACAACGTGAATATACCGTGCAGTTCGGCGCGCTTACCGGTCTGGAAGCTGTTGCCGAAGGGCCCTTGAATGCAAACCGCGGTTCATCGTATGTTATCGGTTACCGGTATTCATTCACCGGTTTTGCACAGCAGCTCGGCATCCCGATTGGCACTACGGCCACACCGTATTACCAGGATTTGTCTTTTAAGATCACCGGCGGTGATTCGAAATTTGGAAGGTTCACCTTGTTTGGTCTGGGCGGTACAAGCTCTATCAGCTTTTTACATACGCAGATAGACAGCACCGATCTGTTTGCCGACCCGACCAAGGATAGTTATTTCATCAGCAATATCGGGCTTGCCGGACTGAAGCATTTCATCCGGGTGGGCTCGCGTTCGTACTTCAGTACTGTGCTCGGGGCAACCTATTCCTCTTCTGTCTTCAACCAGGATTCGATCTCGAAATCTGATCAGTCGGCCACACGTATCCTTGAAAACCGCTCTACTCAGGTTCATTATACCGTAACCACGGCCTTTAACTCAAAAATCAATTCAAAGCTCTTTCTGAAGATCGGGGTTCAGGATGAGCTTATCAACGAGAATTTGTTCTACCGCCAACTTATCGTGAATAATCAATGGAACCAGATCTGGGACAATAACAGCTATACCTCGCTCATACAAGGTTTTGCTGAATTCAAATACAGCTTCACCGAAAAACTGACGCTCAATGCCGGAGTACACAGCCAATGGCTTACGCTCAACAACTCCACTTCGGTAGAGCCCCGCATTGGTTTGAAATACCAGCTCAACAAACGCAACACCCTGAGCCTGGGCTATGGCATGCACAGCCAGATGCAGCCAGCCGATGTATATTACTACCGGGCCCTCAAGGCCGATGGCACGTACGACGATTCGAACCGCAACCTGGGCTTTACCCGCAGCGAGCATTTTGTGTTGGGCTATGACCTGCTGCCAGCGCCCGAATGGAGGATCAAGGCCGAAGTCTATTATCAGTTCTTATCCGATGTGCCTGTAACCATTGCTCCCAGCAGTTTCTCGATGCTGAACTCGGGGGCCAGCTTCAACCCAAACAACCAGGGCTTTCTGGTGAATTCGGGAACAGGTACAAATTATGGTGTGGAGCTTACCGCAGAACGCTTTTTCAGTAAAGGGTTTTACGGAATGATCACAGCCAGTCTGTATGAATCGAAATACAAAGGCAGCGATGGGATTGAGCGGAACACGGCCTTTAACGGAAACTATGTGTACAACATCTTGCTGGGCAAGGAATTCAAGATAGGAAAGGAAAAACGAAATACCCTTTCGGCCGATGTAAAGATGACACAGGCTGGTGGCCGCTATTACACACCGGTCGACCTGGCTGCATCGCAAGCCGCGCATCAGGAAGTGCTCAAAGGCGATGCCTATGCTTTTACCGCACGCAACCCCGATTTTTACCGCCTGGATGTAAAAGCAGGGTATACCCATAACAGCAAGCGGAGAAAGCTTTCACAATCACTGTTCTTTGATGTACAGAATGTGACGAACCACCAAAATGTGTTTGCCGTACGCTATAACCCGGTAACGAATAAGCTAAGTACCGCTTACCAGATCGGGTTGTTCCCAAATTTTGTGTACAAGGTGCAGTTTTAAGAACGGCCCTGCCCCAGGCTTTTCCCAGATTTAGTACATTTAAGCCATGCGCCACAAACGGATCCGGTTTCTTTACATGTTCCTGGTGGGAATTGCCATTTCTTTCCTCCTCAACTGGCTTGTGCCCCAGGCCATGAACTACCCCGGCAATCACCGTCTCTATGATCTGCTCCTTGCCATCGGCATCTCGCTCATGGCCTGGGAAGGAAACCTGAGGATAGACAGTTGGATGAACCAACACTACCCCTGGGTAGACAAACCAGGCAAACGCTTGCTTGTGCATCTCCCGGCAGGACTACTCTACAGCGTACTCATTATCTATCTCCCGCTGGTCGTATACCATTTATACATCTGCAAGGGCTCCGATGCGCTGAAAGCCATGCTGATGGTCACCTCGCTCACCATCGGGTTGCTGATCACCATCATTATCCTATCGATCGAGATCAGCAGCCAGTTTTTTTAAGCAGTGGAAGGGCTCGCTGGTGGAGCTCGAGCGGTATAAGACCGAAAGTCTCCAGGCCCAGCTTCAGAATTTAAAAAACCAGATCAATCCGCATTTCCTGTTCAACAACCTGAGCGTGCTGTCGTCGCTGGTTTACAAAGACCAGGATAAGGCCGTCGACTTCATCAACCAGCTCTCCAAGGTGTACCGCTATCTGTTGGATAACCGCACCAGCGAGCTGATCAGGCTCGACGAAGAACTGGCCTTTATCGCTTCTTACACCAATCTTATCCAGATACGTTTTGGTGAAAGCATCCATTTTAAAATAGCAGTGGGCGCCGATTTCTTCAACAAGATGATCCCGCCCCTGGCGTTGCAGATACTCATTGAGAATGTGATTAAACACAACGAGCTCTCGCCCGAACACCCGATGACGGTCTATCTCACGGCAAAAGGCAATACACTCGAAGTAAAAAACAGGCTCCAGCCCCGTATCAACACCGAACAAAGCACGGGTACGGGTTTGCAAAACATACGCGAACGCTACAGGTTTTTTACCGGCCTGGGGGTTGAAGTACAAACAGGCCCCGAAAATTTCAGCGTAACCATTCCTTTATTAAACGCATCATGAAAACAGTCATCATCGAAGATGAACCTTTATCGGCAGAACATCTCCGGAACCTACTCCGAAGGGTGGATCCTGCCATTGAAGTAACGGAGGTACTGGCGTCTGTAAAAAAAAGTCTGGAATTCTTTTCCAAAGGAAGCAAGGCCGATCTGCTGTTTGTCGACATCCATCTGGCCGATGGGCTTAGCTTCGATATCTTCTCGAAACTGACCATCGATACCCCGGTCATCTTTACCACGGCCTATGACGAATACGCACTCAAAGCGTTTCAACTGAACAGCGTTGACTATCTGCTCAAACCAATAGGTATTGATGATTTAAAAAAGGCGGTTGAAAAATACAAGAAGTTCAACGGCACACAACAAAACACCCTGCTCGA
>JABDAO010000110.1 GCA_013289095.1 Bacteroidota bacterium
AATTTCCTGAAACAATTCGGTGATCCGGGGGGCGTGTTTCAGGGCCAGTTCAAACTTGCCGATCTGCATACACGTGCGGAACTTCAGGTGATATAAACTCAGCTGCATGAGTTTTTTGTACGATTTGTTGCTGGTACACTGGGTCATGAGGCTTTCGAAGCTCTCCTGCAGCTGATCATAATATCCGAGTGTGAGCTCCAGACTAAAGCTTCGCTCGAGTTCGGCAGGGAAGAGGTATTGAAACGGGGGCACCTCAATGAGGTGCAGGTGATTGTTAAAGAGCTCGATTTTTTTCTTGCTGTACATCAGTTCTTTCATGGGCTTGTTGAGCGCATGATACAGGGTAGTGAGTTTGTGGTAATGAAAAAAGGTGGAGGTGAGCGAAGAAGGCATCTTGCTTTTCTTGGCCTCCAGTTCGGCAACCAGGTTCTCCAGCTCTAATACTTCGGTTTCGCCACGTGCCTGGCCAAGGAAACTGCACCGTCCCCCGATCATCTTCATCTCGATCTCGTCGTCCGAAATCTGTTGCAGGTTCCGGAGGTTTTCATTGATTTGTATCTCGAATGCTTTAAGCGAACCGGCGTAGTCTTTGTATTTTGTTTCGGGTGTGGAAAGGTTCATTTTCCACGAAAGGATATTGTGCATCTCGTTGTAGAGATCATATTTCTGGGCCAGCAGTTCGGCCCGTGCAATGATTTTTCCGCACTGATCGGTCAGTCCTTTTTCAAAGAGTATCTCGGCCTGGTTCAGGCAACTCCGGATCTCACTTCTGACAGTGCTGTGGTACGACTCCAGGTTGCGGAGGATGACGTTAAAAAGATAGTTCCTCGCCGCAGGCAGGGTGCTCAGAAAAGAATCCTTTGCAAACTGTTTGCTGAGGATTTTCTCGTCGTACAACTCCATTTTTTCGAGGGCATCGAACAGTTTGATGTATTTATTTTTCTGACCTTTGAAGGTATGAAAAGCCGCATTCCGCTTGATGTAAACTTTTTCGTTTTTACTCAGCGATTTGATAAGCCTGAAGAGTTGGTCGGAAGCCATGGTGGGTTGTTTTTCAAATCAAATATAAGGGTAAATGGTTTACCCTGTACTGACATCTGATATTGAAATATTTCAATCAAACCGGGCCCGGAATGAAAACGGGGAGTCGGATAATTCCATGACCAAGAGCCCCGGATTTTTGTTCGTTTTTGGCGCTAGGGATGCATTTGTGGTGAAACATCTGAATTATAGTACTGTTTGATGGTAGTTTGTTAGCTAAAACCATAAAATCGCGGGAGAGGGAAGGACTTCTGAAGATTATTCTGTACTTTTATCGTGCATATATTTCAATACACACTTATGTCTGGCATTTTTGAAAAAGAACTGCTGATTGATTATTCAGGCCCGATCGACTTTGCTGTTAAGAAAGAGCTCGTTGCCCTGCTCCGTGAAAAGGTAAACCTCTATGTTACCGATGCCGGAACACGTAAGCGGTGTGCTTACATTTTTGAGGAATTGCTCACCAATCCGCATGAGTATTACAAGACCAAGCAAATGGATGAAGAGCCGATCCAGGTGAGTCTGGAATTGGTGAATAAATCTGTGATTGAAGTCTGCATCAGTAATACCATCCTCAAGACAGATACCGAAGCCCTCCTCAGTCGCATTGAAACCGTGAACCAGGGAAATGAAGAGGCCCTGCGCGAACTTTTTCATCAGACCATAGGCAGTGAGACGATGAGCAATGTAGGTGGAGGCATTGGTCTTATCAGCGTGAAAATGAAAAACGGATTTTCGTATACATTCGAAATAGCCGGTAAAAACAAGACTCAGAATCTATTCTGTCTGACTACTTCTATTACCGTTAACCCATGAATGCCCTGATTCTTGACGCTACCGAATATACTCCGCTCGTAATTCTCGATCCAACCAACAACCGCTTTGAGATAACCGGGGAATCAAGTCCGGAAGATTCTGTTCAATTCTATTCTCTTCTTGGCAAATGGTTCAAGGAGTTTATGGATCAGGCCGAGCTTTCTGGAAACAGCCCAGGCGCCAAAGAGATTACACTTGCGTTCCAACTTTCTTACATCACTTCCTCTTCACTCCGGAGCATCTACGATCTGCTCAGCCATGTCAACGCCCGGAAAACAGAATCGCAATTAGTTAAAGTAAAATGGGTCCACGATCGGGAAGATGAGGATATTGCCAATAGCGGGTTGCAGCTTTCCAGGATGCTGAAACTCCCGTTTGAGTTTGTGGCCAGATAGAAAAATAAGGAATCTCAAATTTACTTCCGTTTACCCCCCTCCTTCGATTGGTGTGGCTGACGTGTCTTGGGATAGAACCGTAACTAATTTTAGCGCCCTCGTATGAATCTGTTTCGGTGTTCTGTGTTCAGCCCTATACCACGACCGATTGGTTTGTCTTGCTGTTAAAAATCCTTAACAGCGAATCTACTGTCTTAAAACTCGTACTTTTGCATCGTAAAATCGATTGCCAGGTATTAACTATAAATTTTAAATCTTAAATTATCCAATGAAAACAAACACACTCCTTCAAGCAGCCGGTATTGCCGCATTTGCTATACTCTCCCTGAATATCCAGGCCCAGCAGTTAAAAGTGCCGGCCCCAAGCCCAGGTTCAACCCTGAAACAGAATTTCGGGTTGGGCGAAGTAACCATTGATTATTCAAGACCCGGAGTCAAAGGCCGGGTTATTTTTGGCGATGTGGTGCCCTTTGGCAAGATCTGGCGTACAGGAGCCAACGGAACCACCAAAATTACCTTCACCGACGATGTGAAACTAGAAGGCAATGCGCTGGCAGCAGGAACCTATGGGCTGTACACCATTCCGAACAAAGACAGCTGGGACATTATGCTGACCACCGACCTTACCCTGGGCGGCAATGTAGCCGATTACAAAACCGAAAAAGAAGTCCTCCATTTTAAAATTAAACCCCTTGCTCACGAGCTCAAGACCGAATCATTCACGATCGATCTGGCCAATGTAACGCCAACATCGGCAACGATTGAACTGGAGTGGGATAAAACCGAGGTGCCCATCAACATCACCACCGATATTGATGCCAAAGTGATGAAGAGCATTGAGACAGCCCTGGCCCCGGACGACAAACGTCCTTATTTCCAGGCTGCCAATTACTATTATGAAAATGATAAAGACATGACCCAGGCCCTTACCTGGGTAAACAAAGCCATTGAGCAAAACAAGGCCTTTTATGTGGTACACCTCAAGGCAAAAATCCTGATGAAAATGAAGGATTTCAAAGGGGCCACCGAAGCCGCCGAACAAAGCAAGGCCCTGGCCACCGAAGCCAAGAACGATGATTATCTAAAACTCAATGAAAAGCTGATTGCAGAAGCGAAGAAAGGGAAATAAAAAGAATTGGAATTTGGGATTTAATGAATGATTCTGAATTTATTTGGAAATTGATTTGGATTTAGAATTCAACAATTTTTAATTTCACCTGTTAAAATTCCAAATTCCAGTAGCAACAATTGTCTGAACTGTGATTCTTGTGATTAACGTGATTGAATGAGTAAAATGCGTTTTGGTATTGAAATTACGATGCCGGGAATCATCGCATCAAAAGCCATCAACAACAGCTGTTGAATCCGTTAATATCCTTTATAAATTGGTTGTCAATTTTATTTGCCACGACCTTCAGGTCGTGGACGTTCAATTATTAAAATAGGTAGAAGCTTCGCCGGTAATCAACGGCGCCTCTGTTCCTCCCTGGGGTCTGGCCTGGTCTGCCGAAAGCCATTGAATGAGCAGGGCAATTCCCATCACCAGTAAACACCCGATTGCATTCAACCAAAGAAACGCCATCAGATCGTTGAGCCAGGCAAAGACAATAAAGGTTTCGGCAAGGATAGCGGCTATGAACACGGCTGTTCCCCCAACCTTTTTCAGATAAAACGCAACCAGGAAGATGCCCAGGATGGTGCCGTAAAACAAGGAACCCAGGATGTTTACTGCTTCAATGAGGTTGCCCAGTTTGTGGGCATAGAATGCAACCACGATACAAAACAAACCCCAGGCAATGGTTGCCCAGCGTGATGCAGAGAGATAGACTTTAGGCATGGCTTCGGGCCTTACCAGGCGCCTGTAAAAATCGATGACCGTGGCCGAAGCCAGTGAATTCAGTCCGCTTGCCGTCGAACCCATAGAGGCCAGGAAGATAATGGCGATGAGCAACCCTACCAGACCCACGGGTAGGTAGCGGGTCACAAAACTCAGGAAGATATAGTTGGTGTCGTTGGTATCGGCCCTGGGGTTGTTTTTTAACATCAATGCGGTGGCTTCTTTGCGTAGGCTTTGGGTTTGTTTGTCGGCTGTCTGCAGGGTGCCTCGCAGTGAATCCTGGGCCGGGAGGTTGTTGCTGTGCAGGGCGGCTACCAGTTTGTTTACGTCGGCCTGTTTTTGATGATACACATCCCCGAAACGTGTTTCAAGATTTTTCCATTCGGTATGATAGGGGCTGTTTTCTATTTTTGCAACTTCTGTTTTATTGAAAAACAGGGGGGCCTGGTGGTATTGATAAAAGGTAAAGACGAGGGTTCCGATAAGCAGAATCAGAAATTGCATGGGTATCTTTACAAATCCGTTCATGAGCAAACCTAGTCGGCTTTGTGCAACCGAGCGTCCGGTAAGATAACGGCCTACCTGGCTCTGATCGGTGCCGAAATACGAAAGCTGTAAAAAGAACCCTCCGATCACGCCCGACCAGAGGTTGTATTTGTTGTTCAGATCGAATTTTGTATCGATGATGTTCATCTTGCCCATTTTGCCGGCTATGTGCAAGGCATCCGAAAAGCCGACCCCGGGCGGAAGGAGGTGTACGACGGTAATTGCGGCCACCAGCAAACCCGAGAAGATAATGCCCATCTGCAGCATCTGGGTATACGATACAGCTTTTGCCCCTCCATAGACGGTATAGAGGATGACAAGCCCACCCATGAGGAGGGTGGTATAATTGATGTCGACATTGAGTATGGTGGAGAGGATAATGGCCGGGGCATAAATGGTTACCCCGGTCGACACCCCGCGTTGAAGCAAGAACAGAAATGCGGTGAGCGAGCGCGTCTTGTTGTCGAACCGTTTCTCGAGGTATTCATACGCCGTAAAAACATTCAGCTTTTTGAAAATCGGGATAAAGGTTACACAAAGCACCACCATGGCCAGGGGCAAACCGAAATAGAACTGTATAAACCGCATCCCGTCGTTATACCCTTGTCCGGGCGCCGATATAAAAGTGATGGCGCTTGCCTGGGTTGCCATGACCGAGAGGCCTACATGGTACCAGGGCAGTTTTCGATCGGCGAGCAGAAACGCCTCGATGTTTTTCATGCCGCGGCTTTTCCAGACCCCATACAGGATGATGGAGAGCAGCGTAACGATTAAAACCACCCAGTCTATCGCGTTCATCCGAAATGTTTTCCAAAGAAATAGAACACCACAATCAGCGCTGCCAGGGCTGTGATTACGGCCACATACAGGGCCTTCCAGCTATTCCCGATCGGAGGTTTTTCGTCGCTCATGGCAGGGTTTTGGGTGCTATTTGTTTTGAGGAAGACTGATGAGGTTTGTCATCAGGCGGTAAGCGCCGGGTATACCGGCAGGCAGTTCCCGGAAGAAAACAAGACCGGTGTACACAAAATTTCCTTTTCCGTATTTGCCTATGATCAGGCTGCCTTCCCTGGCTTTTTCGTTGGGGTCGTGCATGCTCAGTAGGGTTTCGTATTTATCGGCCGGTACGCCTGCAAAATAGATGCCCCGTTCTTGTATCCACCCTTCAAAATCGGCCGGAGTTATTTTATTGGGGGTGTTCAATGCCGGGTTAAGGGGGTGTACAAACACAACTTCGGCGTTTTCATCGGTTACGCGGTCGCGTGTGATGCTGAAAGGGTAGGGGCCCATCTTCGAAGCCACAGGCCCTAACTGGCTGTTGGTATTATATTGAACAATCAGGTTGCCCCCGTTTTTTACATAGTCCATCAGTCTGTCGTAATAAACAGACATGCGCATATTGACATTGTAAGCCCTTACACCGGTGATGATGGCCGAATAGACAGAGAGGTTTCCTTTCATCAAGGCCTCGTCGTTCAACTCGGTAACGGTATACCCGATCTGTTTCAGGCAAGCGGGCACATCATCCCCAGCTCCCGGGATATAGCCGATGTTTGTTCCCGTCTTTTTTACATCAATGCGTACCAGACCGGCATCTGCATCGCTCAGTATAAATTGATAGGGGATGTGATCATATTCGATGCGGCGTATGCTTTTTGCATAGATTGTTTGATTGATAAATAATGCCGCGTGTAGTTTACCGCTTCCTGCATTTTTGCCAGGGGTGATTGTTGCCTGTAACACGATCTCATCGCCAACGGAGGCCAGGGAAAATAGCGGGTTTTTCAAGGTCATGGTCCATCCTTCGGGAACCTTGACAGCCACCTCTCCTTTTACATTGGGCTCATTTGCACGTATGGTGAATTCAACAATGCGGGGTTTTTCATCATTGTAAACAAACACTTTTTCAGAGATATTGATCGTTGCGGGAGGGAGGATTTCGAATGGGCGGTACACTTCGCCTTTTACGGGGTCG
>JABDAO010000111.1 GCA_013289095.1 Bacteroidota bacterium
GAATTCTTCGGCCCAGGATCCGCATATAGTCCAAACACGGAGTGGGAAGGTGCTGGAAATCAACAATCAGGGGGGCTAACAGCGCTGGGTTTCCCTGGTCAAGTTTAATAGTTTTCAACAGTTCACCGGAATTGTTGAAAACTGTGCGCAACTTATCCTGTTAAAACGCGTAAAAAAAACGAAATTTAATTCAACCAACAGTTCCTGCTATGACAAGATTTGACTTCCTGTCTTATAACGATCGGCCTTGCAAGTTTCGACTACGTTCAGGAAAGGATGTGTTTGGCGTTATTTGGGAAACAAAACAAGATGAATTACTCAATTACCGTTTTGCCAGTCTCGGCGAACGGTTTACTGTTCAAACCAACCTTGGTAAAAAGGAAAACAAGAATCTCGGCCAACTGGTGAATCTTGAAGAGATAATACACGCCGAGCTCCTCACCCAGGAAGCGCTCTCCGCATAATATCACACCTTATCCAGTCTTCATCCGCTTGGTTTCGGCCATTCAGGACCTGAGTCAGATTAAGGGTTAATCACCATCAGATCCTGTCTGTTTCGTCTTTTCGCAGCGGTATTTCTTCCGGGGTCGCGATTGCAATTAGCGGAATCAGCAATAATGCACCATAGGTGATTATTTTAAAATGAATGTAATATTGACCAAACTGCCCAAGGAGAAATTGAAGGTTGTTGGTAAGGAAGATAATAGCCATTCCGGTAACCAGTATTTGCTTTTTACGCCGACTGATCGTGTTTTCTCTGGATATGAAATGCATAGCGAGATAATAGCACATGTAGGAACAAGCCGGGAACATAAAGTAAAATGCATAGTGTTGCTGATGCGGAAAGATAAGCGGAACTAGTAAAAATAGGTATGAGATCTCCCGAAAGGCATGCAATTTATTTGGAGCTCTCTTAAATGGCTTGGTCCTGAAAAAGAAAAGGGAAAACAAAATGAGGAAGAGGCGGATCACGTTTAATATTATTTCAATGTTTGCTGCATTTAGGTTTGCAATGTTTCTTTTAATGTGCAGGACGTGTGGGTCATTAACATGATCCATAAGAAGGGCCGGCAACAACGAGGATAATCCATGAAAACTTCGCTCGGCTGTGTCAATCACATGCTCAGCATTGTGTGGATTAATCAATGCCCACCAATTGTGTAAGAGGAGGTTGTTAAAATCGTTTCCAATTACAACGGCGGGAAGATAGAGCCAAAGTGCCAGAAAGCCGACCGACCAGGCCAGGGCTTTGAAATAACGACGGTAAAAGAGGTAAGGAAGAAGAACCAAGGGCAGAAGTTTGATATTTATTGCCAGCGACAAGAATAATCCGCCAAGCCAGTAACGCCCGGTCATGATCCGGTAGATTCCGTCAGAAGCCAGAAAAAAGATGAACAGCGTCATTTGCCCACAGTGAAAATTTTCGATCAGGAAGTAGAGAACAAATAAAAAAGATATCAGGGTAAAAGACAGTTTTTGTTTTTCTGAAAAAAGTGTACGGTCTAGGAAGAAAGACAAGGCTTTCCAGGTACGGAAAACAAAAACCAGGTTGAGGGCAAGCCAAATTAGTTTGGCGAGGTAAAGATTAATAAATGTCAATGGAAAGAGAGCGAGGGCGAACAATGGGCTGTAATAATAATGGTAGCAAGTCTTGTAAAAACCCCCATAGATATTGGTATGATGAAGCAGATCGACAGAAGCAGCCAGAAAAATCTCAAAATCGCTACCTGCTGTAGCTTGAAACAAAATAAACAGTAAGCCAAGACCCAGTGTGGTATAACGCAGATAAAGGCTTTTAAGAGACCAGAAAGATGCTACCATTTCCCCAAACCTACGTGAAAAAAGCAGGAACGCAAAACATATGTTAGTCTTGCAATGGAAAGGCCGAGATAAACCGTATAAAATTGCCAAGTACCCGCATTAGCCATTTATGGTTTGTAAATCGAACGAAGGACAAAAAGAGTTCTGTGTTTTTATGTAGAAAGAAAAAACATTGAGCCGAGAAAAGCCGTTACTTCTCTGCCTGGGGATAAATACAGACAATGCGATGTCAGATTAGGTAATGTTTCGAAGAACGACCCAGTCCGAGAACAGATATCACCCCGAACGATCCATGGCCAATACATTCAAATTCTCTGACTTGAGGATTAAAAAGTTGGAGACGGATGCGCTTGATGAGCTCCCTTTGTTTCTTCTGGGTTCGAAAGGAGGCATTCATAATATTAATTTGATAGGGAATAATGCTTCAAAATCCCTACTTTTACCGCGTCGCACGGAACGTTCTTGATAGTATCGGAGTTAGAAGACATGATTTCCGGTATACCTGTTTCTAAGTCTGTTTGAGCATGATCCGGTTGAGGAGCGTAAACCGACAAAGCATCAGTATAGAATAGATGAGAAGTATAAAATCAGTATTCTTTCTTTTCACCATACTCGCGGCAGTTTGCTTGTATACGGGCTGCACTGATGGGAAGGCATTTAGCACCACCTATCACGCACATTTTTTTGGAATTTATAAACCCAAAGCACGAAGAGCAGTCACTCCTCAGGGAGCCTTTGCGACAGGTATGCGGGGCTCTGACCCATTCTCTAGGCGTCACAGGGGGTCTGGACGTAATGTTGCAGGAGATGGCTATCATACCATTGTAAGGCATGTGCGTAAACAATCAAGTATGGGAAGGCCGGCAGATTCGAGAAGAGGCCTCTTTTTTCAACGGAAAACCAGGAGACGCAGAAGCCCCGCACAGGAAGACAAGAGGATCTTCGGAAAATATCAGCGGAAAGCGAAAAAAGATCACGGAAAGCATTGACTGACAGATGGTTCGAATGGGTAACATCTTTGTGACGAAAAAATTATCCTCCCGGCAACACCTCAACACCGACCCTATAGACACACTTCAGCAGACTAGCTCTGGTTCTGAGCTATGCGTTTTCTTGAGTATTGTCCAAACAAACATGAATATTTGATGAGGAAGCCAACATTAAACTAAATATATTTCCGGATATCTTAAAATTGGGAAAGATTTAGTGTTAATAATAACTTAATTTTGCAAATTCAATATCGGAGAAGAAAACCGGTCAATCGGGATGTTATAGAATTAAATCAGCAGGAATGAACTGGAATTGGATCATTCTGGGATTAGGTATCGTCTTTGAAGTACTGGGCACAATATGTATGAAGCTTGCCGAAGGGTTTACAAAGCTTGTACCCTCAGTCTTCGTTTTCTTGTTTTATGGCTTAAGCCTCGTTGCGTTGATTTTTGTGCTCAAAAAAATGGAGGTGAGTATTGCGTACGCCATTTGGGCAAGTATGGGGATTGTTTTAATCGCCATCATAGGCATGATTTTTTACAATGAGCCGATCTCGGTTCCGAAGGTTATTTCAATTCTTTTGATCGTAGCCGGCATATTTGGATTGGAATTGTTCTGAAAATGGTAATTATATAAGCTAATTTATGGATGTTTTTCTGACTGGATCAACGGGTTTTTTAGGAGGAGAGATCTTAATGGATCTCACCAACCGAAAAGAAGTTGGTAAAATATTTTGTTTGGTACGAGCCAAGACACAGCAAGAAGCTGTGGAACGGGTGAAGAAGGTCTTCTTCCTGCATGGCGACCACTTTGATGAGAACCGCATCATCCCAATTGCAGGTGATCTATCTGAAGATAAGTTGACCGAGGAGCTTATTGCCAACAAAGCGCTAGAGACCATTGAGACTATTGTTCATTCGGCGGCGAACACCTCCTTCTCGAAGATCTTTGATACCATGGTCAAAGATGTAAATATTGCCGGGCTTCAACGGATCCTGAAATGGAGCGCAACACTTAAATCGCTTAAAACATTTGTTTACGTAGGTACAGCCACCATCTGTGGAAAGAATATTCTCAACAGAACGGTGCTTGAAGAAGAATCGCCGGATGTGAATGCCGAACATGTTGTGAGTTATACCTATACCAAAATGACTGGGGAGCAAGTACTTCACGAGTTCCTGCGCGAAGAGCAAATCCTTGTTGTTCGCCCGTCAATTATCATGGGCGACAGCCGTCCCTGGGCCCCACGTTCTACGGTAATCCTCTGGACACTCGCTACGGTAAACTTACTCAGGTTAGTGCCGGTTAACCCGCTTGCACAGCTGGACATTATCTCTGTTGATTTTGCCTCTCAGGCTATCGTAGAGCTTCTGTTTGCTAAACGAAAGCACCAGGTGTATCATATTTCATCCGGACAGGCCGGCGCCACCAATGCCTTGAAAATAACAGGGGCCATCGAACCCCATTTCAACCACAGACCTCCTTTTAAATTTGTGAACACCTCCCATGTCAAACAAATGGTTGCCTGGGCGAAGAATCATCCCCCCAAACCTGGTGATGAGCTCGAAGGGAATACCGCTCACTTGAATTACTGGAACGACATCTTTGAAAGCCGGGGAAGGCTCCGCATCCTTTTGTTTGCACTCGAACCCTATCTTGAGTTCATGGAACTCGGTCAGATTTTTGATAATTCCAAACTGATTGAGGATACCGGCATCAAACAGCCCCTTCCCGCTCACGAATACATCAAGAACTCTATAAAATACCTTGAAAAAATTGATGTATTCGAGGGAGCTGTTGATCCCTGACCTACATCGCATTCAATCAAAAAGCCCTTCCGTATGGTTCAGAAGGGCTTTTTTTATGTTCTCCGTGGTTCTGTTTTATCAAGAGGATGTTGATTCATTCATCCTATAGGGCCCGATGCCTCTACCCCCAGACCGGAAATCTGCGTAATGGCATTTGTTGAAAAAGCGAAACCCGTGCCGATACAGCCGACACGGGTTTCGTATGAACATAGACGAGTGGAGTCTTATTGTTTTTTAGGTTTAACATCAGTGCTCTTGGGAGCATCTTTACCTTTTCCTTTGGTTTCACCCTTTCCTTTGGTTTCACCCTTTCCTTTGGGGGCTTCTTTTGTCTTAGGCTCGGCCTTTCCTTTATCCTTATCCTGGACAGCAGTTGTTGGGGTTTTGGCTTTGGTTGTTTTTCCGGTGTTTGTATTTGCAAAAACCGAAGCAGTGAACATCAGTACCACTGCGAGAGAAAGAAACTTTTTCATGGTGTTTGGTTTTAGTTTGTTTGTTTGATCAGCGATATTCAACATCTGTGCCAAACTCTTTGAAATAACAATACTCATCTGCTCTTCATGAAGTCGGGATGAAGGTGAAACGGCCCTGTTAACAGTATTTACGGCACATTATAAATATGCTGCATGTTTCATAAATGGATATAATTGTAAAACAGCGAGGGCCGGACATACATAGAGAAGAGCAACTCCGCTCGTGTAAGAAGCGAATAAAACGAAAGCCCCCTGTAGAGATACAGGGGGCAGGAAAACACTTACGATTTGTTGTTAGTTCAGGGGAGCGATATCCAGAATACAAAATGTGCCTTTTTTCATCGATGGACGTTTCTTTTCAGAACCCTCGCCGACAGGGGCCGGTTCGAATTCGGCTGTAGGGAGATACAGATGATGTGTGTTGGTATCAACCGTGATCGTTCTCGCTCCTTTTTGTGTCGGGATGTTTTCTACTACTTTGTAGTTGCCCCCCTTCTCACCTTGTACAACAGTAATGGTTCCTTGACCGTTGGAGGCAAAAGCCCGTTCGGTCCCAGGATCAAAGGAAACGCCATCGGTCCCTTCGCCTGTAGGCAGATTTGAAACAACTTTTCCGGTGGAGGCATCCAAGATCACCATCAGCTTATTGTCGCATACCAGGAAGAGGCGGTTGTTTTTTACATCCATCGCCAGGCCGCTGGCTTCTTGTCCGGGGGCGATTGGCCAACTCTGTTCCACTTTAAGTGAGCTTGAGTTAATGACCACCAACGTACTTTTGTCTTCAATGTTCAGAAACACCTTCCCTTTTCCATCGACAGCAGAAAATTCTGGTTTTCCATCGAGAGCAATCGTTGCCACCACGGCATTAGTGGTAGCATCAATCACTGTGGCATTTGAACTGCGGCCGTTGAATACAAATACCTTTTTGGAGAACGCATCATAGATCAGCGCATCGGGGTTTTTGCCTGTTACTTTTACTTTGGTGATGGTAGCAAATGTGTTGAGGTCGAATACCGTTACAGAGGTGTCTTTTCCATTGCTGATAAAACCCTTGTGGAGGTCCTTTGCCAGCGTAATGCCATGTACTCCCTTGGTGTCGGGTATGGTTGCCTTGACGGTTCCAGTCTTTGTGTCGAGCACCTGCACAATCGTGCCGTGTGAGATGTAGACATAACCGGTTTCTGGGTCGGAAGTAATATAGTCCCAGCCTCCATCTCCTTCAACCATAATCTTCTTGGCTGGTTTGTATGCTGAGGCTTTTGACTGGGCTTGTGTATTCAGCGTCAGGCCAAGGAAGACAGCAAAACTGAAAATGGCTTGTGTTTTGTTCATTCGGTTTAATTTTTTTCAAATGTAAAGGATAATTCTGGACGAAAGCTGGAGGAGAGAAGTGGTAAACCAAGCATTCATTCCAGATAACATGGCTGGTCTGTGGAGGGCCGGAGGT
>JABDAO010000112.1 GCA_013289095.1 Bacteroidota bacterium
GATTGCTAAGGCTGCGGCGGTGGTTACGACTTTGAGCGAACTTGCCGGGACCAGCCCCATGGCGCTGTTGTAATCGGCCAGGATGCTGTCTTTTTTGAGATCCAGCACACAAAGCCCCCAGGCTCCGTGGATCAGATCGGGGTCGTCCTGCAATTTATAGATCTCGGCCTTGAGGGTCTCCAGTTTACTTAGTTTCACATCCTGCCCGAAGCCCGGGAGAGTTAGAAAGAGGAAGACAAGACCGGAGGCTATTTTCATTTCAGTAATTGATCGATAGCAAGCGCCAGGGTGCGGTCTTTCTGGGTCACTTTATTGCCTGCGTCGTGTGTGTAAAGTGTGATGACCACTTTATTATAAACGTTTTTCCATTCGGGATGATGATTCATTTTTTCGGCCAGGATCGCCACCTGGGTCATGAAGCCAAAGGCAGCCACAAAATCGGGAAAAAGAAATTCCCGTTCAAGTTTGTTATTTGCTTCTGTCCACGTTGATACGCTCATGTTGAGTGAATAGGGCTGTTTACTCAGGCATCTTTACGTTTGATGGTACAGCCAACCGATTTGGTTGAGTTGAAGAGGATGATTTCGCCTTTCACGGTCTGATCGATGGCATCTTTCAGAAAATGCTGTTTCACGCCCGTCTCATCGCGCGGACTGTCGTCAATGGCCCCTTTGTAGACAAGGGTGCCTGATTTGCCAAACAAATAAATTTCGGGAGTATGGGTTGCACCAAACGCATTTGCAAGTTCCGAATTTTTGTCGACCACGTAATATCCGCTGAATTGCTGATCAGCCTTGTATTTCTTCATGGCTTCAAACGAATCGTCGGCATCGCGCTGACCTTCGTTTGAATTGATGACTACAACCCCGAACTCATTCTTTGCAGCATATTCGGTCATCGCCTTGATCCGGCCCTGGTTCTTGATCACAAACGGACAGGTATTGCACGAAAAAACAACCAGCAGCCCGTTTTTGCCTGTTGCCTCGGCCAGGCTGATGTTTTTACCGCCTACATCCATCAGTTTAACTTCCGTTTTGGGTGTAGGTTTCCCGATTTCAAGTGAAGTAAAATCGCCTGGTGCGATAAAGGCCGTAAAAAAAAGCAACATCAGGGCGGCGGAGAAGAGGGTGTATGTTTTCATTTTCTTTCAGTGTTGTTTGCAGGTGTAAATATAACAAATAAGGAATTGGGAAATTGGATTTGGGATTTGGGATTTAAACCGGGTTTGAAATTTCTTTTAACTGATTTCCAGAAGGCCCCCGGTATATATCTCCTTGTCGCGCTACAGCGGGATTTCATCCCATCTGAACGAGCGCTTTACCGGATCAGGGATACACTTCCTTTAAATTCCTGATGTACTCCCGTTTGCGTAACTAAGGAACAGGAATAAACAAACGCAGCCGAATTGAGGGGCTGGCCTTTGAATGTCCCATCCCAGGAGGCATCGATATCGGTTGTTTCAAACACTTTTTCGCCCCAGCGGTCGTAGATGGCTAGTTCGAATTTGGCCAGACAAAAGCTGTTTCTCCGGTAAAATTTAAGAACATCATTTTTGCCATCCTGATTCGGGCTGAACAGGTTTGGGATAAACACATTGGCGGTTGTGTCGTAGGCAAAATAATTCAAGGGCATGTTTTGCATGCTTTGACAATTGGTGGAGGCGTTGATGGTAAGTGTAACCGGATAGGTGGCTGAATCGGTATACAAATGACAGGGGTTTGGAGATGCGCTGTGAATACCGTCGCCGAAATTCCAATCATAACTTAAAGCGTTTACACACTGGTTACTGAAGGCGATGCATTGGTTGGTGCAAGGTTCATAGTTATAGGTGAAGGCTGAGGTGGCTGAGGTGATAACAGAGACTATGGTGTGTACGGTATCTGTATTGCAATGGGCCGTAACAGCAACCGTGTAATTTGTGGTGGTATTCGGAGCGACGTTCAAGGTGCTTGATGTATCACCTGTGTTCCAGGAATATTGAGTACCGCCATAGGCTGAAATCGTAATATTGCTGCCAATGCAGATAGTAGAATTAGTTGAAATTGCAGCGTTAAAGGGAACAGAAAATTTCCAGAAATCATTCATAGACTCCAGCCCCCAGCCAGAATCATCAATTGTACCTGTTCCTAAAAAAGCTGTATTCCCAACAACAAACGAAGGCTGATCCCACCTCACCGTACCTGGAAAAGGCGCAACGGTAGTCCAGGAATTTGTTGCAGGAGTAAACATCCAGAAATCATTCTGTGACTGATTGATCTCATTTGTACCCAAGCCAACATACCCTACATTGCAAAGCGTGAACCCAACGGCTCCACGTCTGGCTGCTCCAGGTAAACTAGGCATTCTTGACCAGGTATTGGCAACAGGATTGAACGAATACCAATCGTTGAAGTGGTTGGGCACACCCAGCGTATCACAGGTGCGCCCTAAACCGAGGTAGGCTTTTGAACCTATTACAAATACAGACCTATCAATGTCTGTTCGCCCTCCACCCATGAAATTTTGCTTCTGTACCCAGCTATTCGTCAAGGGGTCGTATTCCCACATATCTTCCAAACACAGATATCCGCTCTGCCCAGTTTGGCCTGTTCCGATGTACCCTTTTCCACCAACAGCAAATCCGACAGCGGCTTCTCTTGCAATTGAACTTACACTTGCCGCTCTCGACCAGGTATTTGCCAGAGGATCATATTTCCAAAAATCATTTAAGAGGGTTGCATTATTGTCATTTTCGCCAGTGCCGATATATCCATAATTTCCAATGGAAAAACCAGTTGCATAGGCCCTGGGGCCTCCTCCGAAATCAGCCTTTTGTGTCCATGTTCCTGAAATCGGGTCATACTCCCATAAATCCTGGAAATAGCCAAAAGTTCCATCAATGCCTGTTCCCATATATCCTTTCCCTGAAATGGAAAAGGCGACAGCAGATGTCCTTCCACCCATCAAAGGAATTGCGGATACCTGCAACCATGTTCCCTGTGCACGAATTGAAGATACAGTAATTAGAAGGAGAGCGAAAAACACAACGGAAGGTACACGTATGAATTTGTGTTCGGCTTTATTCATTGACAAAGATAACTCCTGGTTTGGCTTACAGTAGCTGTTGTTTAATACAACCATGTTTTACAATCACTACAGAACCAGACCAGGTATGAGTGCCGGGAGCCAATTCGGCAGCAGAATAGTTGTATGTTCCTGGAGGCAATTGAAAATTAGCGCATCCCGATTGTCCACAGGCATTGGGAAGACCGGTTGTATACTTAACCGTATCTGATGAAGTGCCAATCGTAACAACCGTATGTGCATAGATTGCTGTCGTGCTAAACCAGAAACAAACATTTCCGGAAGAGGGACTTACTACTCCACCAACAGCTGTCGTGTTGGTATTTCCTTCCTGGTCGTATGCAGTTAGCTGGGTCCTGTAAACTCCTGGTAAAGTAAATGAGTGTGGAATATCATGGGAGCTATTGATACTTGATGTACCATCACCGAAATTCCAAAGATAATGGGTGGCATTAGTTGAGAAATTCTGAAAAATGCATGTGTCCCCAACCTGTTGCTGACCTTGAAACAAATCCTGACATCCAATACCAGCCACTGGCAATGGATGTTGCGGTTCACACGCAAAGAAGGTTGCTGAGATGGATGCAATTAAAAATAAAGCAATTTTCCGTTTTCTCATGTTCCTGATTTTACTTAGGTAAAGATAAGGAATAATATATTGCGATTCATGGACCGATACTTGACGTGAATGAAAATTGCGACTAATTAATGCAAAGGTCTAATTCTATGGAGCTACGACCTAAAGAAGTTGCGTATAATTTAAGACGCTTAATATAGTTCCAGCAATCTCAATTCGCCAATTTGGCAATTTTCTTCGTTAGTTTCACCGAACCCACTGTCAGTTCAGCAAGATAAAAACCATCATTCAGCTCCGAGAGGTCAATTTGAAAAAGATTGTGACCTGGCTCAATCTGTTTATTAAGGAAAACAACTTTAACACTTTTACCACAGATATCAACTATCGATAACGTGCCGAGTCCGCCCTTTTCGCTAATAAGTTCAAACTTTGTTTGACCAGCAAACGGGTTTGGGAAATTGTTTAAAACAGAACTGGAAGAAGATATATTTATTGTATCAATTGAATTCGGTTTAGTTCCTGAACTGACCATTGACTTATAATCAGAGGTGGGGAATTTATAACTTCCGATGTAGTTGTCGCAATCGTCCGGGGCGCAGTATGCAGTAAAAATTGATCCATTCTGAAACCACGAATTTGTTATTACCATTCCTGATGGAATGCCAATTGCAGTAACATTCGCACCACATTGACAAGAGCCAGGGTCTGATACCAGGGAATAATTCTGTCCGTTAAGGGTAGTTATTTTATCCATACTGATTACATTGGGAATTACCAGAGGCATTCGCTGACTGGCATAATCCATATTCGGGCCCTCATAAATTGGGTAAGTAATTGCATAAGGGGCTTCATTGATTGGAGGTTGCATAAGATAGGCGAGGTTGAACATCAGCATGTAATCCAAACCGTTGTAGTTTCCATGAAAATCAGCACTTCCATAGGTTGCCTCCCCTGGATTCGAGTAAAACCTCCAGGTCGAAGCCCAATTATTGGATGCAATGTCACCTCCGTCGTGTGCAAAGGGCCCATCAAAAGGCGCTTCGGATAACATACTTCTTACTCCGCACCAATCAATACCTGGATGATCAGTAATACTCTCTCCATAAATATAGCGATTAATACACCCATAAAACATGTCCATACCAACCTGGTTTTCCGGATAGATTTGAGTAGGGTATCCTGGAAAATTTAACAATCCGGCTCCGTAATTTCCCTGATTACTGATACTCTGCTCTGTGCTATTCGAAAAGGTTATTTGGTTATACCATGAATTACCAACTGCAGCCATTGTAAGTGGAAGGAGTATTTGTGGAATGGCTTCCCCAGATGGAACCCGGTAAGTTGAGTTCTGAAATGCCTGAAAATTTTGAGCGCTTCCCAACGAGATAGGATCAGCAAACAGAGATGGAATAACGATTGAAGGTTGCTGCGAAATAATTGCAGTCCCCATCATTGCAAGTCCGTATGAAAACAAAAGCGCGTCACCTTTGTCCCCAAGCAACATCGCGTCCGGAAATTGCAATCGCCAGTCTGAACCCCACTGAAAATCTCCTTGCTCCATGTAATGCATTATTCGATTCGTTATATTAATGGCTTCACCATTAAAATTATATGATGCTGGACCAAGTGAGTCAGTCTGGTTTGTGAACGTTAAGGTTCCCTGATCCAGACATTTCACGACGAGTTCCAGCCCCATCATTAATTCGATTAAATCGTCCTGGCTTACCCCGTTATGGATACTACCACTCGTAAAGCTACTCGATACATGGCCGACTTTTATCGGCAGGCCACTACCTTGAGGAACAGTAGTTTGTGTAACTGCAATACCGTGAATAGTATTAAGTGTGCTCGCATGATCAGTAACGAATGTGGAAGGTACATCATCATTTAGCATAAAACCATTCAAACTGCCTATTGACCACTGTGCTGATGCGGCTGAATAGATAACCTGATAGCCTCCAGCTATATAAATGGCCTCTGCTTCCGCATCAAGTCTGTCAACCGCCATTAGTGCATAACACAATTCAGTTAGCGTTTGATTACAGTCTTGCCCATTATTTTTTAGCAGTCGGTACTCTGTTGCCAACACACCCAGATAATATCCAAGATAGGTTGGCTCATCACCCCAACTTAAAATATCTCCGTCATACTCATTTCTAATACCTGCAGGAAGGCTCATTCCCGGCCCATCACCTACTACCATAAATAAATTTGTAAGGCGATACCGATAATGCCAATATTTGGCAAGATTGGGGTCTTCCTGCGCCGACAGAAGATTGGAGATAAAACAACACAATCCAATAACAAATAATCCACGGCGAGATACGTTTACCAAAGTTTTGCGTAACCGGGATTTTAATGTTTCGTTGAAAGCATTATCTGCCTTAAATAGTGTGGTCATATCCCTTTGTTTTTGCGGATGACTGTTTTTGCGGAAAAAAATACAGAAACTATATGCAGATCAAAGTTTTCTTTGAACCCTGTCTCATTTACTTTTCTCTGCATTTTCTTTCAGCTTCTCAACTTGCACCGCGAGCTCTTCGTTCTTTTTCTTTAATTCAATCATGTATAGCGTAAGTTCTTCTATTTTTTTGAGCAGCAACGCGTCTGTTTCTCCCAGATTTACACCGTTCTTTTTAACATCTGCGGCATCAGGCACGTCTGGCAAATGTCCATTCTTGTCAATAAACACCTTTACCTCCTCTAGCGAGCGTAGTCTATAGCTCTTCTCAAACACATAATCAGACCAGCCTGGCTCAACATGAACTTC
>JABDAO010000113.1 GCA_013289095.1 Bacteroidota bacterium
TCAGAATACACTTCTTTACGGAAATCGGTTTCGAACAGATAGCCTGAACCAACACCGATACCAAGTGCAACAGCCCGTTCACGAGCCCTGCCTGTAGCATCCTGCCAAACGGCATAGCTGGAGTTCAGGCCTTGACCCTGGAGGAACAAACGCCGGAGCGAAGTGCCGGAACCCTTGGGAGCCACCAGGATGACATCTACATCGGCAGGAGGTACGATACCGGTTTGTTCATGAAAGGTGATTCCAAACCCATGCGAGAAATACAAGGCTTTGCCGGGAGTAAGGCGCTGTTTGATGACAGGCCAGGAAGCAATCTGCCCGGCATCCGACAGCAGGTATTGGATGATGCTTGCCCGCGAACAGGCCTCGGGTATGTCGAACAGGTTTTCGCCTTCTTTCCATCCGTCATCCAAGGCCTTTGCCCAGCTTTTACCTCCTTTACGCTGGCCTACGATCACGTTAAAGCCATTGTCGCGCAGATTAAGCGATTGACCGGGGCCTTGTACACCATACCCGATCACTGCTATTGTTTCGTTCGTTAACGTTTGAAGCGCTTTTGAAAGCGGGTATTCCTGTCGTGTCACAACGGTTTCTTCGGTACCGCCAAAATTGATTGTTGCCATGGGTATTGTTTTTTATTTGTTTGGTTGTTAACTCGTGTTTTTGTTTGTTTTGCCAGGAACGGTTATTGATTCCTTCCGAGAATGCTTTTCAACTCCGGCACAGGCCGGGTAATGGTTACAGGCCCCGATCTTGAAAACTCCAGGATGCCATAGGGTTCAAGCTCTTTTTTCAGGGCCTCGATCGTTTCATAGTGTCCGGTTTTTTCGATGATCATAAACTCCGGATCCAATTCAAGGATGCGGGCCTGGTGCAGCCTTACCACTTGCATTGCCCTGGCCTTGTTAGCAACCGATTCATGCAGTTTGAAAAGCGCCAGCTCCCAGGTCACCAACTGTTCGGAGGTATGTAAAGAGACTTCGAGTACATCCACCAGTTTACGCAGTTGGGCGGTTACCTTGACAGCCTTTACACGGGTAGTATGCAGGATAAGCGTATGCCGGCGCACTCCCACAGGCTCCGATTCAGAAACCGTGATACGCTCGATATGGACGTGATGCCGCGTCAGCAGTACCGATATACGGCCCAGCAACCCGACCCGGTTTTCGGTAAAGACAGAGAGGGTAAAAAGTTGTTCAGTATCCATTTCAGTGTTTGATTGGTGTTCCGTTTTTATCATTCCTTTAGCATCATCTCCGAAACCGAAGCTCCGGTGGGCACCATCGGAAATACATTCTCCTCTTTTTCAACCACCACTTCCAGCAAAAAGCTTTTGTCGCTTTTCAGGAGTATGTCCAGGCCTCCTTCCAGTTCATTCCGGTTGGTTATCCTGGCCGTTTTGAATCCATAGGCTGCCGCAATCATCCCGAAATCGGGGTTGTTCATTTCGGTACAGGAGTACCTTCCGGCGAAAAAAAGTTCTTGCCATTGTCTGACCATCCCCAGGAAATTATTGTTCAGGATGATGATTTTAACCGGCACGTTTGCCTGCGCGAGTGTTCCCAATTCTTGTATGGTCATCTGAAAACCTCCATCGCCGATGATCGCAATAACTTCGCGTTCGGGGGCTGCAAGCTTCGCTCCGATTGCTGCGGGCAGGCCAAAACCCATGGTTCCCAATCCTCCCGAAGTAACACTGGCGCGTTTGCCAAAATACCGGTAGTAACGGGCTGTCATCATTTGATGTTGGCCCACGTCGGTTACAACGATGGCCTTGCCCCCGGTCATTTCTGAAAGCAACCTCACTGTTTCGGCCATCCCTAACTTGTCATTCTCCTTAAAAAGTTCCTTTTCCATGACTTCGGTAAACTCTTCGGCTTCGAGGTTCCTGAACCGGGCAATCCACCCGGGATGTTCATTTCCGGCACACCGTCTTGTGAGTTCACGTAGCGTTTCTGTTGCATCACCATGCAGACAGACGCTGGCCTTTACATTTTTGTTGAATTCAGAAACATCGATGTCGGCATGGATTACTGTAGCCTGCGTTGCATACCTCAACAGATCGCCCGTTACGCGGTCGTCAAAACGCATGCCTATGGCCAGCAATACATCACAGGCGTTGGTGAGTACATTGGGGGCATAATTGCCATGCATGCCCAACAGGCCCATGTACAACCCATGATCGGGCGGAAAAGCGCTCAGGCCAAGCAAGGTAGAAGCTACCGGGATGCCTGTTTTTTCGGCAAACCGGAGCAGTTCTTTTTCTGCGCCCGAAAGCAATACTCCTTGTCCGGCCAATAACAAAGGTCTTTTTGCTGCATTCAGGAGTGCGGCTGCTTCATCAAGCGATGCCTTGTCGGCTGCGGGATGCGGCTGATATCCATTCACCTTTTTGCAGTGCGTATAGGCAAATTCTGTTTTTCCGAATTGCGCATCCTTGGTGATATCTATCAGTACAGGCCCCGGCCGGCCGCTGGTTGCAATAAAAAAAGCTTTTGCAACCGCCCCGGCTATGTCATCGGCATGGGTTACCTGTACATTCCATTTGGTAACGGGCATGGAAATACCGATAACGTCTGTTTCCTGAAAAGCATCCGAACCCAGCAGGTGCGAAGCAACCTGCCCGGTGATGCAAACCAGGGGCGTTGAATCGATCATGGCATCGGCCAGGCCGGTGAGTAGATTGGTTGCACCAGGCCCTGAGGTGGCAATGCAAACACCCGGTTTACCGCTTACCCGTGCAAAACCCTGGGCTGCATGGATAGCACCCTGTTCGTGTCGTACCAGGATATGACGGAGCTTATCCTGATAGTCGTACAACGCATCGTACACCGGCATGATGGCCCCGCCGGGGTAGCCAAAGAGCAGTTCGGCTTTTTCGTGCAAAAGGCATTGAAGCAAGGCTTCGGCGCCGCTTATCTTTTTCATGATTTTTGTAATTTAGTTATCACACTAGTTGCTTGAACGTCAGCACCTATACACTACGTATCCAACAGGGTATTCTGTAGAGCGACAGGCCCCCGGCTTCGCCGGGGCAGGCGCTGATCAGTATGATTGAGATGATAAAAAGAGATTAGCTCTTAAAAAATCATGCCCATCCTAACACGCTGCGGCCCATCATCCATTCCTGATCACAGATCAGCATCCGTCAGACACCCGGTGGATGCATCACTTACACATTTCATGTATTTGTAAAGCACGCCTGATTTCACCTTGGGGGCCGGTTTTTTCCACAGGTATTTTCTGTTCCGGAGTTCGGTGGGGCTGATTTTCAACTCGAGCACCCCCTTCCGTATGTCTATCAGAATGCAATCTCCATCCTTTACCAGGGCAATCGTGCCCCCATCGTATGCTTCGGGAGAAATATGACCAACCACAAACCCATGTGTGCCTCCCGAAAAACGACCGTCGGTTATAAGCGCTACCGAATTTCCAAGCCCGGCCCCGATCAGGGCCGATGTGGGCTTGAGCATTTCGGGCATACCGGGGCCGCCTTTAGGGCCGCAGTAACGTATCACAACTACATCGCCTGTTTGGATCTTACCGCCAAGGATAGCAGCTATCGCCGTTTGTTCCTCCTCAAATACCCGTGCCGGGCCTTCGAAATACTCGCCTTCCTTGCCGCTGATCTTTGCCACCGATCCTTTTTCGGCCAGGGACCCATACAGGATGCGCAGATGTCCGGTGGCCTTAACCGGGTTCGACAAAGGCCGTATCACTTCCTGACCCGCATTCAGGGGTTTTACCGCCTCCAGGTTTTCAGCCAGTGTCTTTCCGGTTACGGTCAGACAGGTCCCGTTCAACATCCCATTTCCGAGCATCCATTTCAGAAGCGCCGGTGTTCCTCCGGCTTCATGAAGATCTTCCATCAGGAATTTTCCGCTCGGTTTCAGATCGGCCAGAACGGGTGTTACATCGCTGATGCGTTGTATATCGCCCAGGGTAAGTTTTACATCTACGGCATGCGCCATGGCGAGCAGATGTAAGACGGCGTTGGTCGAACCACCCAATACCACCACCACACGCAAGGCGTTTTCGAATGCGGCCAGGGTCATGATGTCTGCTGGGCGTATGTTTTTTTCGAGCAGTTGTCTCATGGCAGCCCCGGCCTGTTTGCACTCGGCGTGTTTCGCATCGCTCAGTGCAGGCGAGGAGGAACTGTACGGAAGGCTCATCCCCAGGGCTTCTATGGCCGAAGCCATGGTATTGGCTGTGTACATGCCTCCGCACGCTCCTGCGCCGGGGCAGGCATTGCGTATCACCCCCTCGAAATCTTCGGGACTGATGGCTCCGCTGAGTTTTTTGCCCAGGGCTTCGAATGCCGAAACGATGTTGAGGGTTTCGCCCTTGTATTTCCCCGAACGTATCGTGCCCCCATAAACAAGCAGAGAAGGGCGGTTAAGCCTGCCCATGGCCATGATGGCTCCGGGCATATTTTTATCGCAGCCTACAACCGCTATCAGTCCGTCATACCATTGCGCACCGGCAACGGTTTCGATTGAATCGGCAATCAGATCGCGCGATACCAATGAATACCGCATCCCTTCGGTGCCATTCGCCATACCATCGCTCACACTGATGGTATGAAAGACCAGACCAACCTGTCCGTTGGCCCCTACGCTTTCTTTTACGCGGGCAGCAAGGGCATTGAGGTGCATGTTACAGGTATTGCCTTCGAAACCTGTACTGGCTATGCCTACCTGGGCTTTGAGCATGTCCTCATCGCTGAGCCCTATTCCATAAAGCATGGCTTTGGCGGCGGGTTGTGTTTCGTCCTGGGTCAAGGTGCGGCTGTATCTGTTCAGATCCATGATGCGGGTGTTTTTTCAGGTTTGAATGTTTTTTCGTGAACCCGGCAGAGATAGGCTTCCTGGAGCATACTGCCGGCCGTTTCTTTCCAGTTTCCAAAAAAGCGTTTTCCATTCACCGATCCGATTCCGGCAATTTCGGCGGCAGTACCGCAGTAGAAAGCAAATTCGGCATTCCCGAGTTCTTCCGGGCGGTATCTTCCTTCGGTTACCTCAAATCCCAGTTCATGACAGAGTTCAAATACTGTTGCACGCGTTATTCCGGGAAGTATACAACCGAGTGATGGGGTATACAGTTTTTTGCCGTTTCCAAAAAACAGATTGGCCCCCGGTCCTTCGGCCAGAAAACCTTCGTGATCAAGAAGCAGGGCTTCGTCAAACCCATTCCGTTTAGCCTCGGAGGTAGCCAGTATCGAGTTGACATAATGCCCGCATACTTTTGCTTCGACATGCAGGGAACGGGGATGGGGCCTACAATACGACGACAGCATCAGGTTCAGCATCTTATCGCCCAGATAGGCGCCCCATTCCCAGGCACAAAGCATCAGATGAACTTCGGAAGGTGCAGTGAGCGACATGTTTGGTCCCGCATAAATCAACGGACGGAGATAGGCATTGGTCAATTTATTCATCTCCAGCAATTCATAACTCAGGGCCGTTAATTCGGCTACCTCATAAGCAAACGGGATCCCGATCAGCTCGCATGATTTTTTCAGACGCTCGTAATGCTCCTTCGCCTTCACTATTTTTACTCCACCCGTTGTCTGATATGAACGGATACCTTCGAACACTCCATATCCATAATGAAGTGTTTGAGCATACAAATCGGTTGTGGCCGTTGAGGCGGGCTGGAATTTACCATCGAGACAGAGCAGTGTTTTGTCGGTGTAATACATGGTTGTTGTTGTTGTTTATGAATTGTTTATTATTTTTTTGGTCTGGCGCATGCCCGGGCATCTGCCGAAATAAAAAAAGCCTTTCTCTGGTTGAATGAGAAAGGCTTGAGGCAGGGCAATGCAAGCATTCTCATCCGGGCGGGCGGATACTAATAAAGACACAGACAAGCACCAGCAATGAGTTCATCGTACGTTGTTTAAGTAAAAAAGCCACCCTTTTAGAGGGTGGCTTCGATTGTTTCTTTGTTCGGTTGAAAATATCGGTTATACCATCCCTGTTGCGTTTGCGAGGCTAATCACAATCACATTGTTCAGGTTAAGAATGGCAGTTAAGTTGTACATTTTGTTTTTTTCTTCCCGACAAATGTACGATAAAAAGGATTCGAAAAACATTCCTTATAAAATATTTTGTTTTTTTCACCCGTTTTATTCCTTACCGTCTCTTCCACTCCTTCTCATTCGGGAGGAGCCATGACTTACATACAGATGAGCTCCCCTCAGTCTGCCCGGCCCGGCATCAGCCCTTTACAAGTTGCATGCCCACGGTTGCTGTTTTCTGCCAAAAAACCACAGGTTACCGGTGGGGAAAGATGCACCTGTGCCGGAAAAAGGCTGGGTTTCTCCTGCTTCAGATTCAAAACCCGGGGAGAGGGGTTGTTGGCGT
>JABDAO010000114.1 GCA_013289095.1 Bacteroidota bacterium
GTCGTGGCAAATAAAATTGATACCTGTTTTCAATGGGGATTTGATGCCTGCTTTTCTATAAAAAACAATATCGTGACAAATCTATAGGCACTGGTTCACCCGAACCTGCACATAGCCCACGCTTTTAATCGTGGACAGACCAGATGAAAAGGGCCTGAGAACCATTTTAACGGTTTTCGGAAATCATTCCGTACGCTGATCAGAACATCCCCCGCCGACTTCGCCGGCATGAATGATAACCCTGCGAATGCGAAGTAATACCCGGGGCTCAGCACATAGCCCTATCCCCTCCTTTCCACCGGTTTCATACCTGCACCAGAGGAAGTTCTTCCCGTGCGGGCACAAGTTCCTCCGCTACGGGTACAAGTTCTTCCCGTGCGGGCGCAAGTTCCTTCCGTGCGGGCGCAAGTTCCTCCCGTACGGGCACAAGTTCCTTCCGTGCGGGCGCAAGTTCCTCCCGTGCGGGCGCAAGTTCCTCCCGTACGGGCACAAGTTCCTCCCGTTCGGGTACAAGTTATTCCCGTACGGGTACAAGTTACTCCCGTACGGGCGCAAGTTCCTCCCGTTCGGGTAGAAGTTCCGCCGTTACAGCCGGAAACCGCACGCTGGAGCTTAAACCCGGCACATTCGTCAGAAAACAAGCTATTTACGTGACAGAAAAGGGAGAACGTATAGTTGAAAATGCAGCCTGTGCCGCCTTTTAGGGCTCTGGCCATGCAGGAAATTCGTGTGGTGGCAAGGGGCTTTCTTCCAGGATCAAGCAGGATCCTATTTCACCCGTTTGCCATCCTTGAACCGGGTTACAAAGGCATCCTTAAACCCTTTTTTTCTGACCTCGGTCTGGCTGTGATTGGCATCACCCATCTTCAGGAACGAGCCTGTAGTGTATTTAAACATCCCTCCGTCTTCAAACACCTCCACATCATCGAGTCCGGCAAACCGGGGGTCGGAGATATCGAGTTTTTTGTCGGATGAAAAGAAGAGTACTTTGTACACCAGTTCCTCTTTGTTCCCTGCCACGGCATTGGGATGTTCGGTTGGGGGAGAACTGCTGGCCGAAGTATCTTTCACTCCAACCGAACCGTTTTTTGAAGGAGGAGTATCTGTCTTTGGGGGAAAGGAATGGCTGTTGTATTTATCATCGGGGGTGGTGTCTCGTTTTTCGGCAGGTTGTTTTTTGAGAGGATGGTGGGCCGCTGACAGTGGTTCAGCGGGGGCCGAAGTTTTGTTTTCATCGCCCGCGGCTTTGACGGCTGCCAACTTACTTGTGTTCTCCGTTTTTTTTTCTTCAACCGCAGCAACCGTGTCTTTTGCGGGATCGTAGGGAGGGGCTTTCTCAAAATCGTCGGTATATTTCACTTGCGAACCTTCGATCTCGCCTTTGTAGGTCCTGAAAGCCCTGAAGATAGACGAGGCCATGATGGCCTGTCCTTTTTCAGACCCCAGGAACAGTTCTTCCTTTCGGTTTGTGAGGAAGCCCAGCTCGGTAAGCAGGCTGGGCATAGCGGTACGCCACAAAACCAAAAAGCCTGCCTGACGTATGCCCTTGTCGTTCCGTCCGGCTTTTTCCTTATAACATTGCTGGATCTTCAGCGCCAGGTTCTGGCTTTGTTTGAGAAAGACGTTTTGATAAAAGCTAAAGATGATATTCGCTTCGTCTGAATTGGGGTCGAAACCATCGTATTTCTTTTTGTAATCATCTTCCAGGAGGATACTCTTGTTTTCGCGTTTGGCCACATCCAGGTTTCCGGCATCTTTCGATACACCCATCACATAGGTTTCTGACCCATGGGCTTCTTCGTTACAGATATCTTTATGCGTCTTTTTATCGTACACACAGGCCGAATTACAGTGTACACAGATAAAGAGATCGGCATTGTTCCGGTTGGCGATGGCTGCGCGTTCGTTGAGTTCGACAAACACATCGGTACGCCGGGTATAGATGACCTTTACATCCTTGAAATTCTCTTCGATGTATTTGCCCAGTTTAAGCGCCACAGCCAGGGCGATATCCTTCTCTTTGTACACCGAACCATGACACCCCGGATCCTTGCCCCCGTGACCGGCATCGATCACCACCGTTTTTACTTTCAGCGAAGCTGGCCCAATCTTTGGTATTGAGTCTGTCGCAAAAAAGGAAATCGCAAACAAAACGGGTAAGAGAATGGCTTTTTTCACAGTGTGGTGTTCGAAGATTATACTGAAAAATACGGGATTTTCTTTAGTTTTGAGCCTTCTTTAGCGTTATCTGAACAAAAATATCATCAATCTGCGTGGTTTGGGAGTAAAGATCCGACATTTTTTCATTGTATCACTGTTGATAAGTGCCTTGCAGGCAACTGGCATGGGTGCTTTTCCGCTATTTACCGCTACCCCGGGCATAAATCAGGCCAGAGCGGGCAAGACAGCACTCCCCGACCCAAAACCTACAGCCAGGGATACCACCATTGATGAAAATGCCATCAAGGCAAAAGTACATTACAATGCCAAAGATTCCATCCGGCTCGATCTCATCAACCAGAAAGTTTATCTCTACGGTGAAGCAACGGTTGATTACGAAACCACCACCATGAAGGCCGAATACCTGGAGGTTGATTTCAAGACCCATGTTGTTCAGGCCGAAGGCCGTATGGACAGCACCCGCAAACTCATCGGGAAACCCCAGGTCAAGGAAGGCGACAAACAGTTTACCGCCGTAAAGATGCAGTACAACTACCTCACCAAGAAGGGCAAGATCTACGAAATCGTTACCCAGGAAGGCGATGGAAAGATTTTGGGTGAAGCCGTAAAGAAAGACTCCACCGATACCTATTACATCGAAAACGGGCGCTATTCAACCTGCAGCCTCGACGACCCCCACTTTGCCATCCATGCACTCAAGCTAAAAGTGATAGCCAACGATAAAATTGTGACCGGCCCTGCCCAGCTGCAGGTGATGGGGCTGAACACCCCGTTGATGGTGCCCTTTGGTTTGTTCCCCAATAAAAAAGGCCGGGCTTCGGGTATCATCATCCCTACCTATGGCGAATCGCAAAACCAGGGTTTCTTTCTGCAACGCGGAGGATATTATTTCGGGATCAGCGACAAGGTTGATCTTGCCCTCACCGGCGATATTTATTCGCATGGAAGCTGGGGCGTTGCTGCCGTAAGCAATTACAAAGTGAGGTATGAATATACCGGAAACTTCAGTTTCAACTTTGCCCGGACCCTGATCGAAAACACGACCTCCTACAATACCTCGCAAGACAACTTTAAGATCAACTGGACGCATACCCAGGATTCGAAAGCAAACCCGTCGACCAGTTTCAGCGCTTCGGTAAACGTGGCCACGAGCAATTACAACAACTACAACGCCACCCGCCCGGCCGATTATCTGTCTAACACCTTGCAATCAAACATTTCCTGGCGCAAGGCCTTTATCGGAACGCCTTTCAACCTGAGTGTAAACCTGACCCACAGCCAGAACACCATCTTGAAAACCGTTGATCTCTCGCTTCCCGATGCCGTCCTGAGCATGAACCGCATCACCCCTTTCAAGAAAAAGGATGCCATCGGCGAGCGTTGGTACCAAAAGATTGGCATCAGCGCCACCATCGAAGGAAAGAACAGTATCCATTCGGGCGACTCCACGCTTTTTAAGCCAAGCACGCTGAACAAGTTTCAAAACGGCCTTCATACAGCCATCCCGATCAGCGCCTCGTTGCGTACCCACCTCAAGACCAGGAGCCGGCTGCTGAACGGACTTAACTTTTTTAGCCTCACCCCCAATCTTACCGTGAACGATTACCTCTACTCCTCCATCAGCCGGGAACGCTATTACCCCGGCGCCGCAGGCCGCGATTCGGGCAGGGTGATCATGGATACGCTGCAGCACGTCACCAACGGATATGATTATACCCTCTCGGCTGCGCTCTCTACAAAGCTTTACGGGCTCTATACGTTCCGTCACTCCACGCTCAAGGCCATACACCATGTACTCACCCCAACCGTTTCGCTGGTCTACAAACCCGATTTTTCGGATAACCATTATGGTTTTTATCAGAATGTACAAACCACTGCGGCCGGCTCGTATCAATCATACACCATCTTTCAGAATGGCATCTTCGGGGGCCCTTCTACGGGGCTTCAGAAATCGATTGTCATGGCCTTGAACAATAACCTGGAGGCAAAGCTCCGGCCCGGTTGCGACACCTGCACACAAGACCGCAAAATAAGCCTGCTCGATAATTTCGGGGTGAGCAGCGCCTATAATGCCGCGGCGCTTCACTTTAAATGGTCGCCTATTTTGGTGAGCGGACAAACGTCGTTATTCAAAAAGAACAAAGTACTCATCAACGCCAGTTCCACATTCGACCCCTACCTCATGGGCAACGACGGACAGGATATAGAACGTTTTGAGATCAACCACAATGAACGTCTGGCCAGACTGACCACTGCAAACCTCTCTATAGGAACCACCTTGCACAGCAACGATAAGGATGCAAACAAACCCAAGGTCAGCACGAAGGGAAGCCCTGAAGAACTGGAACACATCAACAAGAACCCGAACGACTATCTCGACTTCAAACTGCGCTGGTCGCTGCAAATAGCCTATGTATTGAGCTATACCAAACAAGGCGCACCAAACCTGATGTATTCACAACAGGATCCGGTGTCTGTTCTCTTTCTGGGCCCGGTGATCACCAATACCGTAACCCAAACGCTTCGTTTTAGCGGCGATTGCAACCTTACCCAAAAATGGAAGATCGGTTTCACTTCGGGCTATGACCTGGTGAAACAAAATATCTCCTACACCAACATCACCGTCTACCGCGACCTGCATTGCTGGGAAATGCATTTTAACTGGGTTCCATACGGGCCCCGACAGAGTTACAGCATCGACCTGAAAGTGAAATCTGCCGTGTTACAGGATCTGAAACTTAGCCGTAAACGAGATTGGTATGATTACACCAATTAACATTCAGCCTCTGCAGCCGCTCTTTTTACCGTGTCAGGATACAGGACGGAGCCCTAAAAAAGCAGAATCATTCCGGCACCCGCCGTTTTGTATATTTGTTGCTTAGAAGCGAATCAAATGAAAAACGTTGCCCTGCTTTTTTCGGCTATGCTCCTGATCGTTGCACTCAGCGCCCAGAACAAAGATTCAGTGCTTGTACGTTCCATCTTTAATGAAGCCCTGACCCATGGCCAGAGCTATAAAAACCTGGATTACCTGAGTAATAAAATAGGCTCCCGGCTCTCGGGTTCTCCGCAGGCAGCAAAAGCCGTTACGTTTTGTTTTAAAACCCTTTCCCAAATCAAACCCGACACGGTGTATCTGCAGGAATGCATGGTCCCGCATTGGGTGAGGGGGGAAAAAGAAAAGGCGAAGATCTTCACGGCAAAAGGTGCAGCACGCGAAGTAAAGATCTGCGCCCTGGGCGGCTCAATAGAAACCCCCGCTGCCGGGATCAAAGGCGAAGTGATTGAAATCACCCAATTCGAAGACCTGCAAAAACTGGGAAAGGATGCGGTAAAAGGAAAGATCGTGTTTTTCAACCGCCCGTTTGATTCGCGTAAAATATCCACCTTCGATGCCTATGGCGAATCGGTTGATCAGCGGTATGCCGGGCCGTCTATCGCCGCTTCATACGGCGCCATTGCCACCATCTGCCGCTCGATGACCCCCGACCTGACCGATTACCCGCATACGGGCAGCATGTCGTATAACGACAGCTTTCCGAAGATACCTTGCTGTGCACTCAGCACCAACGATGCAGAGATCCTCAGCGCAGGCCTCCGGGCAGAACCCAGGCTTCACTTCTGGTTCCATCAAACATGCAAGACCCTGCCCGATGAAAAATCATTCAACGTCATTGCTGAGATCAGAGGATCAGAACATCCGGAAGAAATAATCGTATTCGGCGGCCATCTCGACTCCTGGGACCTGGCCGATGGAGCCAGCGACGATGGCACCGGAATTGTTCAGTCGATCGAAGCGCTGCGTCTGTTCAAGACCCTGGGCATCCGGCCCAAACGCACCATCCGCGCCGTGATGTTTATGAACGAAGAAAACGGCACCAGGGGAGCAAAAAAATATGCCGCCATTGCCCTGGAGAAAAAAGAGAACCATATCCTCGCCATAGAAACCGACCGGGGCGGATTTTCACCGCGCGGATTTTCGACCGATATGTCGCCCGAAAAAAAAACAAAAAACCTCAACTGGAAATACCTCCTCCTCCCCTATGGCATCTATGATTTTACAGAAACGGGCGGTGGTTCGGATATCTCGCCCCTGAAAAAACGCATGAATACCCCGCTCATGGAATTGGTGCCCGACCCCCAACGCTACTTCGACATACACC
>JABDAO010000115.1 GCA_013289095.1 Bacteroidota bacterium
AATAGAATAGAAATACGAACAGGGCCTGTTTTAGAATTTCTGTTTATGGGGAAAGGGGAACTAAAGCGGAGGGGGAGTATTGTTTTGAAAAAAAAATCGTTTATAAAGGAGCCTTTAATGAGGATCGTTAAAATCCTTCGAACACTCCTAGCCCGAACAGTGCGATGTCGTACTTAATTGGGTCGGAGGCATCCAGTTTGCGCAGACCTGCTGTAAGTTCTTCAACGGCTTTCCAATCGTTTTGGGTGCGTATCAGCAAGCCGAGCTTTCTTGCCACATTGCCAGAATGCACATCCAGCGGACAAAGCAATGCCGCCGGAGGAATTGTTTTCCAAATTCCGAAATCAACCCCGTGTTTATCTTTTCGGACCATCCACCGCAGATACATATTCAGCCGTTTTGCAGCAGAGCCTTCGGCTGAAGATGCTGTATACCCGGTACGATCGGGGTGGGCGATGGAAAAGAATTCTTTTCTGAAATTACTGATAGCCTCTCCGGTATGGGGTTTTGTCCATGCGGTGTTTCCGGTGAAAGCTTGTTCCAGCGAATCGTACCGGGTATACAGCATCTTCAGTGCCTTGATAAAATACAGACAATCAACCCCGTTGAAGGTACGGTGTACAAAGGCAGAAAAGGGTTTGAGTTCTTTTGCTGTATGCTGAAGGATAAACTGATGCGGGCTGTCATCCATCCATTGCATGAGGCGGTTTGCATTGCGTATGATGGTGGGCCGCTGGCCCCAGGCAATCGTTGAAGCAAAGAAACCGGCCAGCTCAATGTCTTGTTTTTTTGTAAACCGGCGGGGTATGCTGATGGGGTCGCTCTCAATAAAACTTGTTCGGTTGTATTGATCCAGCTTTTGATCGAGAAATTCGCGGAGTTGTTGTTTGTTCATGCATTCTCTTCTTGCAATCACCGAAGCTCGAGCAACACCACGTTTTCGACATGATGTGTATGTGGGAACATATCCACCGGTTGCACCCTGGTTACTTTGTATGATTCATCGAGGATCATCAGATCGCGTGCCTGGGTGCCGGGGTTACAGCTTACGTATACAATGCGCCGGGGGCGCATCGAAGCAATCTTTCGCACCACATCTTCGTGCATGCCTTCACGCGGAGGGTCGGTAATGATGACATCGGCCTTGCCATTGGCTTCAATAAAGGCATCGGTCAGCACATCCTTCATATCACCGGCATAAAAAACAGTATTGGTAATATTGTTGATCGATGCGTTGATGCGTGCATCGGCAATAGCGGCTTCTACATTTTCAATGCCTACCACTTTTGCAGCCTGATGGGCCACGAAATTGGCAATCGTGCCGGTACCGGTGTAAAGATCGTACACCACTTCGTTTCCGGTCAGCCCGGCAAATTCCCGGGTAAGTTTATACAACTCATAGGCCTGGGCTGAGTTGGTTTGATAAAAGGATTTTGGAGAGATCCGGAAACGCAGATTTTCCATTTGTTCATAGATGACATCGGCGCCTGAATAGGTATGAACAAGTTGGTCGAAAATGGTGTCATTCTTTTTTTCATTCACTACATAGAGCAGGGCCGTAATCGAGGGGAATGCTTGTTTGAGATGTTCGAGAAGTCCGTTGATTCCGGATTCGTCGTTTTTGAAAAAGATGACAATCACCATCACCTCACCGGTCGAACTTGTACGGATGATAATATTCCGCAGCAGCCCTGCTTGATCCCGAAGGTCGAAGAATGTAAGGTTGTTCTCGATCGCATATTTTTTCACTTCCAACCTGATTGCATTTGATGGATCTGCTTGCAGGTGACAATGGTTGATATCAAGCACTTTGTCGAACAAGCCCGGTATATGAAACCCCAGGGCATTGCGTGTGCCTCCGGGGCCTTCGGCAAAATCAAGCGTTTTGTCGTTGATCTGTTCTTTGGTGAGCCATTTTTTATTGCTGAACGTAAACTCAAGTTTGTTGCGGTACTCGTAAATCTTTGCTGATCCGAGAATCGGCAAAATTTCAGGAATTTCGAGCCGCCCGATCCGTACGAGTGAGTGGTATACTTGTTTCTGTTTAAAATACAATTGAGAGTCGTATTTCATGTGTTGCCATTTACAGCCCCCGCACGTTCCAAAATGCTCGCATGCCGGGTCGGTCCTTCGTTCAGAAAGGGTATGAAAAACCGTGGCTGTTCCTTCCCTGAACTTATTCTTTTTGCGGGTAATCTGCACATCTACCACGTCGCCCGGAATGGCGCCTTTTACAAAGACAACCATTTCGTCAACTTTACCGATGCTCTGGCCTTCGGTTCCGGCATCGATTATTTCAACAGAGGTAAGTAGGGGTAAGGGTTTTTTGTTGTACATGGGAAGCAAAACTACGAAATAGGATTGATGATTTCAGACTTTTAGCTGAGCGTGGCCAACCTTTGCTCTTGTTTGGTTCCTGCTAATGATAGCAAGTGTATTCAACACAGAGGCACGAAGAGTACGGAGATACACAGAGGCGGTGCTCGTCTCCGTGATTCTCTGTGCTTTTCGTGCCTCCATGGGAAATACAAAGCAAGTCAGACCAAACAGAACATGAATCGGCGTATAGGTCCCCTGTATTTTAGCCAATCAGCTCTACGCTTCTGCGGATAAAGGTTGACAAGCCCTCACCTTTGAGCAACCCTTGCGAAAGCATGGCCAGATCGGTTGCCTGACGGATCAACAGTTTCTTTTTTCCATTGTCTTTTTCGCTCACAATCTTTGTGATGAGTGGATGGTTTGTATTGATCACCAGGTTATGCATATCGGGCAATGAGCCATAGAAACTGTTTCCTCCGCCCAGGGCGCTCATATCCTTCATGCGGCGCATGAACTCGGGTTTGGTGATGACAACAGGCTGATCGGTCTCGCTCAACGATTCGAATTCTACCTTAAATTTTTCCTTTGGAATTTCTTCTTCGATCAGGCTTTGAAGGGCTTTTTGCTCGTCTTCGCTGAGTTTGGAAGGCATCGAATCTTCTTTCTTGATGAGCCGCTCAACGGTATCTGAATCGACACGGACAAAGGTGCTCTCCGGAAGTTTCGATTCGAGGAAGTTCAGGAAATGCACATCAATCGGGCTGTCCATCACCAATACATCGTATCCGCGTGTTTTTGCAGCTTCCACAAAACTGTGCTGCTCGGTGGCATGGTTGGTGTAGAGGTAGACCAGCTTTTTATCCTTGTCGGTCTGCACAGGTTTGATATGGGCTTCGTATTCTTCGTACGTAAAACAGTTGCCTTCGGTGTTTTTGAAGAGGGCAAAGTTCTTCGCTTTCTCAAAGAACTTGTCTTCGCTCAGCATGCCGTATTGAACAAACACTTTGATATCTTCCCATTTCTGCTCAAAATCGGCTCGGTCTTTTTTAAAGAGTTCTTCGAGCTTATCGGCCACTTTCTTGGTGATGTGTGAGCTGATCTTCTTTACATTCGAATCGCTTTGCAGGTATGAACGGGAAACGTTGAGCGGGATATCGGGCGAATCGATTACACCTTGCAAGAGGGCCAGGAAATCGGGCACAATTTCGCCTACTGAATCAGTAACGAATACCTGGTTGCAATATAATTGGATCTTGTCTTTTTGTATTTCAAAGCTCTTCTTGATTTTTGGGAAGTAGAGGATCCCGGTGAGGTTAAAGGGGTAATCTACATTGAGGTGGATCCAGAAGAGAGGTTCTTCAAAATTGCCGGGATAGAGTTCGTGGTAGAATGATTTATAATCTTCGTCCTTCAGCTCGGCCGGTTTGCGTGTCCAGGCCGGATGTGGGTTATTGATGATGGTATCGTGCTGAGTCTTTGTTTCAACGCCGGCTTCGTCTTTATCGGTTTCCTCATGCTGACCGAATTTGATTTCAACGGGAAGGAATTTACAATATTTGTTCAGGATGTGGGTGATGCGTTGTTCTTCGAGGAATTCGAGCGAATCGTCGGCAATGTGCAAGATAATGTCTGTTCCACGCGATTCTTTCTCGCATTCATCCATGGTGTATTCGGGGCTGCCGTCGCATTCCCAGCGAACGGCTTTGGAGCCTTCGCGGAAGTTACGTGTTACCACTTCCACCTTGGCCGATACCATAAAGGCTGAATAAAAGCCCAGACCAAAATGACCGATTATGCTGTTTACGGCATCGGTCTTGTCTTTATACTGTTTTACAAACTCTTCGGCCCCCGAAAAAGCCACCTGGGTAATGTATTTTTCGACGTCCTCGGCACTCATCCCAATGCCACGATCGCTGATGGTGAGTGTCTTTTTGTCCTTATCGAGTTTCACTTCGATCTTTACATCGCCCAGTTCGCCTTTGAATTCGCCCAGAGAAGAAAGCATCTTTATCTTTTGGGTGGCATCTACTGCGTTGGAAACCAGTTCCCGAAGAAATATTTCGTGGTCGGAATACAGGAATTTCTTGATGATAGGGAAGATGTTCTCAGTCTGTACGTTGATTTTACCGGTAGCCATAAGGAATCTGGTGTTTTATGTGAATTGAATGGTTGCTCAAGAACTTGAAGTTCCGGCAAGAGGCAAAGTATATGCCATGGAGCTGAGGGTGACAAAGTGGCAGAATCGCCCTTCCCTGCAAGCACCTCCGATCCACGCTCAGCTAGCAGAGCAGCCGAGGAGGAAACGAGATCTTAGACTGATCTCGCCCTGTGGAGCTTGTGTGAGCCTTCTGAGCTGAAACATAGCATGGTACACGCGCGGTAAGCAACGGGTGAATCTTTGCACTCATTTTCTCAACTGAATTCAACAGAATTCAGTTGAATGAGCATTCCCGCGTTTCCTCCAGCTCGTTTTCTCCCTCTCTTTCGCAGAGAAGAGGAGTGTGTGGGGGGGGGCCTGGTGAAGGCTTTAGTGACTCCAGGTGCCTTTATGCCAAAGCGAACAAAGATCCATGGTGATGGCCACACTATAATGAATCAGCACACCCAGATAAACCGAGCGGCTTTTGAGGCTTAGCACGCCCAGTACAATCCCTGCAATGATAGCAGCTATAGTCTCGGGCATGGGTTTTCCGAAATGGATCATGCAATAGGGTATGGTCATGATAAAGACCGAGTAAAACCCGAACCGTTGTTTGAGCCCATGCACCATAAACCCCCGGAAAAAGAATTCGAGCGAAAAGAATTGAAGAAAGTAAAGACATTCCCAGATCATAAAATCGGGGAAGAGTGATTCTCCCGGGGCTACCTCATAAAAAGGGTAACGGGCCTGAAAGCTCTTGGTGGATGAGAAATACAAGACCAATGGAACCATTACGCAAAGCATGACGGCATAGAGCCTGATATCTTTAAACGCATTGTTCAGGCGCAGCCCGTAATTGCTCAGTTTTTCATGAAAGCCAATCAAAATAATGGATGCAGGGATCACAAAATAAAAGGTGATGATGAGTACAGCCCACCAGGCGAGGGACCAGAGTTTGGCTTTGGGAGATGAGTACATCAGATGCTCAAACGCTGCCCCCAGCCCCTTTGCACCGATATTTCTCAGAAAACCCGCCGTAAAGCTTGCATCCATAAAGTAATGGATGCAGGTAAGCGAAAAAGCCACATACATACAGATACAAAAGATCTTGCCGTTACCCGTACGTTTATTTAAACGCAGATATTCGGCCGATTCAGCTTCGGATTCGAGAAAGGTATTGACAACGATCCTGCGGATGTATTGGAGCACGGGCGAAGGTAAGGGAGAAAGAGAAACAGAGCGGAGAAATAGAATAAAAAGAGGAGACCGGTTCATCAATTAGATACCCAGACACGTTCTCCTAATTGTTTGACAGGACCCTAATGAAGGATAATCTTGCCGAAGATCACAGACAGTGACATCGAGGGATAAATCCATTACACGTTCCGACTGGCTTTTGTACTTGAATTTCAGTGTAATTGAGCGATCTTCTGTTAAATCAACTCAATCTTAAAATGGAATAGAGGAATAATCCTTCAGATTGGGGCTTTCTCCGTAAAGAAAGGGCAAATATCTTTTAGTATCATGCTTTTCTTCCTAAAGAAAGCTTTCGGATGCATTCAGATTGAAGGATTCTTTCTTTAGAATTGATAAATCCTGATCCAGATTGGGTCTTTCTTGTACCAAACTTGTCCTTTCTTAATTTAGATTGCACCAATCTTCATTAAGAAAGGACATTATTTAACTCAGAATGGTATGTTCTTACACAAGAATTGTC
>JABDAO010000116.1 GCA_013289095.1 Bacteroidota bacterium
CGGCATCAAACTGCGATCCTTCGTCGTCGAAGCCATGGGTAATTTCATGACCGATTACAGAGCCCATGGCCCCGTAGTTTACCGCATCATCGGCTTCGGGGTTGAAGAAGGGGGGCTGCATAATCCCGGCCGGGAATACAATCTCATTTTTGTTTGGATTGTAATAGGCGTTTACCGTGGGCGGGGTCATGCCCCATTCAGTCATATCCACCGGTTTTCCAAATTTGGCGATGTTGCGTTTTACTTCCCAGGTATTGGTGCGGAGGTAATTGGCCAGATAGGAGTCGCGTTTGATATCCAGCTTGGAGTAGTCCTTCCATTTATCTGTATATCCCAATTTGCGGATAATCTTTTGCAGTTTGTCAACCGCCTGTTTCTTTGTTTCGGGGCTCATCCAATCGCGTGTTTCGATGCGTTCCTGGTATGCCGCAATGAGGTTGGAGACCATGTCATTGACGCGTTTCTTTGAGTCGGCGGTAAAGTATTTGGCAACATACAGCTGTCCGAGGGCATCGCCTACACTGGCATCGGTCGATCGCAGGCAACGTTTCCAACGTGTTTTTTGTTCCCTGGCCCCTGTCAGGATGGTTCCGTAAAAATTAAAATCCTCGGCATCCACGGCTTTGTTCAATTCATTGGAGGTAATAGAAAGCAGGTGCCAGCGAAAGTAAACTTGCCAATCGCTGATCGATCCGGTTCCGATCATTTTATTGAGTTCTTTGATAAAGTCGGGCTGAGCCACGATGAGATCGGCAGGCTGTGTAAGTTCCATTGTTTTGAAATATACCTGCCAGTCGATGGCTGGAGTCAGGGCCTGAAGTTCCTTCATGCTCATTTTATTGTAAAGGGCTTGAACATTCCGGAGTTCGACAGCAGCCATCGAATGCTTTGCCAGTTCATTTTCCATGCTCATCACCACGGAGGCATTCTGTTTGGCGGTTTCTTTCTTGACACCCGCCAGTTCAAACATTTTAGCGATGTGTGCCGTATATTGGTTTCGGATTTCCTTCATCTGAGGCTCCTCGCTGAGGTAATAATCTTTTTCGGGAAGCCCCAAACCGCCCTGGAAGAGATATACGGCGTTGGTTTTGCTTTCCTTCATATCGGGGCTTATGTTGAGGTTGAACATCACATCCGATTGGATCAGGTGTTCATGTGCCAATACCCGGATAAGATCGGCCGGGGTCTTCATATCACTGATGATCTTCAGCTCGGCATTGAGCGGGGTAATGCCTTCTTTCTCGATTTTTACAGTATCCATGGCCATGGCATAGAAATCGCGAACGATCTGGGAGGCAGAGCCTTTAACGGCATTTTTATCGGCCAGGGCATCGTTCAGGATGAGGTGAAGATTGGCCTGGTTCTTATCATTCAGCTCATTGAAACTGCCCCAGCTTACTTCCGAAGCAGGGATGGGGTTTAGCTTTGCCCAGCCGCCGTTGATATAGGAATAGAAATCGGTACGCGGGCTTACGGTATTGTCAAAATTCTTAATGTCAATGCCCTTGTTATCTCCCGTAGTTGGCCTGATACGCGTAAAAGCAATGGTCAGTCCGGCCAACGCAGTAATCCCTGCAATTCTGAGAATGGTTTTGTTCATGGTTACTTGATATTTTGAGACACAAAGTTAGGGATTACCAAAGAGGTGATCGGCCCCTATTGCCGAACGGCAGTATGGTGTTTCGAACGGCAAAGAACTGGTATATGAGGGGAGGCGCCAGCATGACTATATAGTCATATAGTATATCCTGCCGGTCCGTGCAATTACACTGAAGATGGAATGCATTTAGATCTCCTCCAAACAAGATTAGATGGGAGCGAGAAAGCCCTCCCCCAAAATTCATCCATTCTGAAAATTGAGTACTTTAGTTCGATAATTTCCTCTATGAAGAAGATCCTTATAGCCAACCGGGGCGAGATTGCTTTGCGTATCATGCGTACCTGTAAAGAAATGGGAATAGCCACCGTGGCTGTTTTCTCCGAAGCCGACCGCCAGGCGCCGTTTGTAAAATATGCCGATGAAGCGGTTTGTATCGGCCCCCCTCCTTCCAATCAGAGCTATTTGCTCATGGATAAAATCATAGAGGTCTGTCATCAGCTTGGCGTTGAAGGGATACATCCGGGGTACGGGTTTTTATCCGAAAACTCCGATTTTGCCTTGAAAGTAAAACAAGCAGGCATCACCTTTATTGGCCCGAGCGCCGAGGCGATGGATATTATGGGCGATAAGCTCTCGGCCAAGGCAGCCGCAAAGAAATACAAGATCCCGATGGTGCCTGGTTCAGCCGGGGCCATTTCATCGGTGGCCGAGGGTAAGCGGATAGCTACAGAAACAGGTTTCCCGATCCTCATCAAGGCCAGCGCCGGCGGCGGTGGAAAAGGAATGCGTATTGTGGAGCAGGTTGCCGATTTTGAAGAACAGATGCAACTGGCTGTGAGCGAAGCTACCTCGGCTTTTGGCGATGGGGCCGTGTTCATTGAGCGTTATGTAGCTGGGCCGCGTCATATCGAAATACAAGTACTGGCCGATAATCATGGTCATATTGTTTATCTCTTCGAGCGCGAATGTTCGATCCAGCGACGTCACCAGAAGGTGATTGAAGAAGCGCCTTCGTCTGTGCTTACCCCCGGACTGCGTAAACAAATGGGCGAATGTGCGGTGGATGTGGCCCGGGCCTGTAATTATACCGGAGTAGGTACGGTAGAGTTTCTGCTGGATGAAAAACACAATTTTTACTTTTTGGAGATGAATACCCGTCTGCAGGTTGAACATCCGGTTACAGAGATGATCACCGGCATTGACCTGGTCAAAGAACAAATCCGCGTTGCCCGGGGTGAAAAACTGGGTTATGCCCAGGAAGACCTGCGTATTTATGGGCACTCCCTCGAAGTACGGGTATATGCCGAAGATCCCTGCAACAATTTTCTGCCTGATATTGGCCGTTTGGCCACCTATCGGCGTCCACAAGGCCTGGGGGTGAGGGTAGACGATGGGTTTGAGGAAGGAATGGACATACCCATCTATTACGACCCCATGATTTCCAAACTGGTAAGTTTCGGAAAAGACCGTTCTGAAGCCATCAGCCGTATGATCCGGGCCATTGATGACTACCGCATAACAGGACCCGAGACCACGCTCCCGTTCTGCCGTTTTGTATTGTGTCACGAAGCCTTTGTTTCGGGTAATTTTGATACACATTTTATAAAACACCATTTTAAGCCCGAAATGCTTGATACTGAACGGGAAGATGAAGCCGAAATAGCTGCCATCCTGGGCGCAAAACTGTTACAAGAGCATAGCCAGCAGTATCAACAGAAAGCCCAGTCGAACGGACAGGCTGTTTCAGCCTGGACAACCAACAGGCTGGTCTGATTTCAGCATTCGGGAGTGCCAAAAGGAGGTTCTGCCGTAGATTCCTGTTCTTTTGCTCCCGTTCTTCCGGTATAATTCTGGGTTATGAACGTGTTTTATTTGTAAATATCTATTTTTGGAGGCAACTTTCCTGTTCAGGGTTCGTTATACAAGTAGAGATTCAAGACAGTTTTTTGAAAACTGTAACAAATCATGAAAAACCTCCTGCTTTTCCTTGTTGGCATCTGTGGTTCCCTGCTAATCCGGGCTCAGGAAATTCCACAAGAACAATATGATCTTCAGGTTGGAGATATTGAACACTGGCCAAAGGCGATGGTCAAGATACAGACCACCGGAACCGACACCCTCATTACCATCAATTCATACAGTGTTGTGATACTTGGCAAGATGCATTTTGCCAATGAGCGGCAACGGGCACAATGGGACAGGCTCAAAAACCGTGTAAAAAAAGAATACCCCTACGCAATCCTCATCGGCGCCAAAGTAAAGGAATGCGATCGTCAACTGGCCGGTATGAATGAAAAGGAGAAAAAAGCCTATATGGAGAAAATGGAAGTACAGCTCAAGGATGAATTCGAAGCTGCATTTCGCGGAAATTCAGTGGAGGAAGCCCGGATATTGATTAAACTGGTTGACCGCGAAACCGGACACACCTCGCATGAACTCATCAAACAATTTAAGGGCAGTTTCAGCGCTTTCATGTGGCAGAGCGTGGCGGTGGTTTGTGGCACCAACCTCAAGGCAAAATACGATTCTGAAGGGGAGGATCTCCTGATCGAAAAGGCTATTTATTTGGTGGAGAATGGGCAGATATAGTGAATGCCTTTTTTGTTTTTATATCCCAAAATCAAGATCAATTCGCAACTAAAACAGCCCCCTCATAAGCTTACCCGGAATATAAGTGCGTTCTAAATTTTCCCCTCCAACATCATCAGTTTCACCTTCAGCGCAGCAGTCACCGTTAAGCTATCGGTTATTTCGCCGTTTAACACCATCTGATAGACCGCTTCAAAAGGCACTTTTCGTACTTCGAGCAACTCGGTATCCTCGGGTTCGGATTTTTCAAATTTCAGGTCCTGGGCCAGGAAGAGGATACAGAACTCATCACTCGCCGAATTGCTGAGATACATTTCCTGGATCTTTGTCCATTTGGAGGCAATAATCCCGGTTTCTTCTTTCAACTCCCGTTTGGCTGAATCGATAGGGTCGATGTTCAGATTGCCCCCGCCTTCGGGTATTTCCCAGGAATATTGTTCGATGGGGTAGCGATACTGCCCCACAAGCCAGGTATTGTAATTTTTATCAAGCGGAACAACCCCGATCGCCAGATTTTTAAAATGTATGGTTGAATAGGTGCCGGGGTTTCCGGCAGGGTTCAATACATCGTGTTTGGTTACCCGGATCCAGGGCGATTCGTGAACCTGTTCAGATTTCAGGGTTTTCCAGGGATTGATGTTTTCGGTTGACATAGGCGTTCGGGCTGGAAGTAAAATTACTGTTTTATCCCGTACGGGTTTGTTTCAGCACCGTAGAAGGGGTCAACGTCATTTTCAGGGGAGTAAGCTGTTGTATCACGCATGCTGCATTCGTAGCAGGCTTTCGTGCTCAAAAGGCCGGCAGCACAACGAACCCACGGGATAACCCATCCCGATGACTATCTGGACTGCAAAAAAATCAAACGCACTGAACAGTAACGCACTGCGTTTCTACTGTTCATGTTGGGTTTATCCCGCATTTGAAGTCAACAGGAATTGGCCTTCTCACTCAAATGGCTGACAGCACATGCACCCAGCGGGATAACCGGGATGCACACACACAAGGCTTAACGCACGTTGCATTAGCCTGTTACACGGCTTTTCCAAAATCCCGGTTTATAGCATAGACCCCCGATAAAAAACGCTTGCTATTCCTCATTCCGGTACGAAACGTTTACAACTTTGACAAGGCATCTCTTAGCCTTGCCAAGGTATCTCGTAGTCTTAGCAAGGCATCTTACAACCTTGCAAAGGCATCACGCAGCCTTGATAAGGAACCAGAGCGAAAGTATCAGGAACCTCGGGGAGCATGTCGGGAAGCTTA
>JABDAO010000117.1 GCA_013289095.1 Bacteroidota bacterium
ATGTTCATAAGGTTCCTTTCCGGTTCCCTAAGGTTCCGTATCAAGGCTACAAGATACCTTGCCAAGGCTGCGTGATGCCTTTGCAAGGTTGTAAGATGCCTTCAAATGTTCCTGATACATTCCCTAAGTTGACATCAAGAGACAAGAACAAAAAGAAGTTGAGTTTCAGAAGCAATTTACCCGGCTCCCAGACCTGCTGTGAGAACATCCGGTTTATACCAGCTAAACGGAGTTAATGACCATTTTGTAAGCAGCAAGCCTGATATCGAGCACAAACTACTGCAAATCAGTACGTAAGTGGGTTTTTTATCCCTGAAAACTTCTGTATCTTTGACCCTCGCTTAGGGAAAGTAAGCGATAATACCGAAATCAATGCCCCTCCAAGGGGTTCAATATAGATCACGATCAAATGGGTTGTAGCGGATGTTCAACAGGCAGGGGATGCAGTACAACAAGCAGCACCCCTGGAGGTTGTAAAAATAATGGCTCCTGTGGAACCGGAGGATGTAACAAGCTGAATGTGTTCGATTGGCTGGCCAATATGGAATTGCCCGGAGGCCAGACCCCATTTGACATCATTGAGGTGCGTTTCAAAAACAGCCGCAAGGAGTTTTTTAGAAATGTCAATAACCTGGCCATCATTACCGGAGAAGCTGTTGCCGTTGAAGCATCACCCGGGCATGATATGGGCACGGTTTCGATGTCGGGCGAGCTGGTTCGTCTACAGATGAAAAAGAAAGGGGCCGATCCGGCTTCAACCGAAATCAAAAAACTTTACCGAAAGGCCCGTCAGACAGATATTGACAAGTGGAAAGAGGCTCAGCTGCTCGAGAGTACTACCATGTACAAGGCCCGGACCATTGCCGTAAGACTTGGCCTGAAGATGAAGATAAGCGATGTGGAGTATCAGGGCGATAAAACAAAGGCCATTTTCTATTATACAGCCGAAGAACGGGTTGATTTCAGGGAATTGATCAAGATCCTGGCCGAAGAATTCAAGGTACGGATCGAGATGCGTCAGATCGGGGCCCGTCAGGAAGCAAGCCGACTGGGCGGGATCGGTTCGTGTGGACGCGAATTGTGCTGTTCCACCTGGCTTACCGATTTCCGTTCGGTAACCACCGGCGCTGCCCGTTACCAGCAACTCTCGCTCAACCCCCTGAAGCTTGCCGGTCAATGTGGTAAGCTGAAATGTTGCCTGAACTATGAACTCGACAGCTACCTCGATGCCCTCAAAGATTTTCCGGAAACAGATACCAAACTGGAGACCCTGAAAGGAACGCCTTTCCATCAGAAAACCGATATTTTTAAACGCATCATCTTTTACTCATACAGAGACGAACCCGATGTATTTATTCCGGTGCCCGTGGATCGCGTGAAGGAAATCATTGCCATGAACAAGGAAGGCCAAAAACCTGACACCCTGGTGGTTCACAAAGAACCTTCCTTGGTAGTCAAGGAGCTTGATTTCGAAAATGTGGATGGACAGGACAGTCTCACCCGTTTTGACAAAAAGAAAGGCCCACGTCCAAACAACAACAACAACAACAAGAAAAGACGTAAGCCCCAGCAAGGTCAAGGCGGTGGTTCTCGTCCGGGCAATGCCCCGAAAGCGGCATCCGATGGCCCGGGTTCAACACCTCCACCGGCAGACGGGCAGCGTCCGCCTACTCAAAACCGGAGGCCCCCGCAACAACCAGGCAACAGGCCACCTCAACAAAATAAACCCGGTCAGCAACCTCCCCGACCGCCACAGCAAAACCGGCCTCCTCAGCAGAACCGGCAGCCTCAGCAACGCAGGAACAGACCACCACGAACGAACGATAAACCCAATACGCCTCCGGCGTAGAGGAACCCCTTCAACCATAGGGAATAGTCATGAATTACGAATCACTGTTCAGCCTATGGTTATCGGGCTCAGCAATTAAATGCAACTAACACCGATGAAGCTAAAGGCTGTCCTGTTTCTGATTGCAGCTGTGATGCTGTTCTCTTCCTGCGATTCCAAACGAATATTCGAAGAAAACAAGGAAATAAATGGGTATGTATGGGATATCAAGGACGTGAAGCTGTTTGAGGTCACCGTAGCAGACACCGTTACCCAGAATAATTTTTTCATCAATGTAAGGAACGCCGACAGTTACCCATTCAGCAACCTGTACCTGTTTATCAAGACAACCTTCCCGAACGGAAAATTCTCGCACGATACGCTCGAATGCAAACTTGCCAATGACGAAGGCCGTTGGTTAGGAAGAGGATTAGGAGATATCTGGGACAACCAGATTCCGTTCAAAAAAGCAAAACGGTTCCCCCTCAAAGGAAAATATACCTTTCAGATTGAACAAGGCATGAGGGCAACCAAACTGCCGATGATTATGGATATAGGGATACGGATTGAAAAGGCCGGGAAATAATGAAAGAAACAAAAAGAGTGTGAAGTAGGAGGATTCGGGTTTCTTTTCCTCCGCCCTGTTCACTTCGCGTATACCGCGGCTGTTTGATTTGAAGGATTGGAGACCGCGGCATAACGCAATCTGCATGGCTTTCTCGGAACGAGGTTCCTTAAACTCACGAAGATTCAGTATATTTTATAAATATTTTTACATACCAACAAACAATCCGTTTAGTTCCTGATGGCCACCCAAAAAGCAAAACCAAATCCCTTCAACAATAAATACATCCGTGTGTTCTGGATACTTTTGTTGCTGCCCCCGGTTGGTCTTATCATGCTGGTATGTTCCATAGCCATGTTTGCCGATCTGCCATCCACATCTGATCTTACCAACCCTAAAACCAATCTGGCCTCCGAAATTGTTTCCTGCGACATGAAGACGTTGGGTAAATACTATGCCGAAAACCGGGTGAACGTAAAATACAAAGAGCTTGATACGATGCTGGTTTCAGCCCTGGTAGCCACCGAAGATGCCCGTTTCTATGAGCACTCTGGTGTTGACGGACGAGGCTTGTGGCGTGTATTGGCGCGGACCATCATCGGAGGGAACGGAAGTTCGGGCGGGGGGTCAACACTTAGTCAGCAACTTGCAAAAATGCTTTTTCCCCGTCAGCATTTTCATACAAAGTGGCAGATTCTCTTTCGCAAGATCAAAGAATGGATTATTGCCGTAAAACTCGAGCGGCAGTATACCAAGGAAGAGATCATGACCATGTACCTCAATAAATTCGACTTTCTGAACCAGGCCGTTGGCATCAAATCGGCCGCCCAAATCTATTTTGATACCACTCCCGATAAACTGACGCTGGAACAAAGCGCTATGCTGGTGGGGATGGCAAAAAACCCGTCGGTATTCAACCCCGTTCGGCATGCTGAAATCACCAGACAAAGACGCAATGTGGTCTTGAACCAAATGGTGAAATACAAATACCTGAGCAAGGAAAAATATGCTGAGCTCAAAGACAAACCCATTAAACTCTATTTCCACGCCGAAGACCATAACGAAGGCCTTGCCACCTATTTTCGTGAATACCTTCGTACGCGTTTCTTAAAGAAATGGTGTTCTGAAAACCTCAACCCGGCCACCGGAAAGAATTATGACATCTACCGCGATGGCCTGCGGATCTATACCACCATCGATTCGCGTATGCAGCGCTACGCCGAAGAAGCCGTGACCGAACACATGGCTTATCTTCAGGAAGAATTTAACAAACAAAAAAAGAAAAACTTCCCGTTCAGCTGGAAAGTCACCAAGGAAGAAATCGACGGTATGATGCGTGCAGGCATGCATGAGTCAGACCGGTACAGCAATATGAAAGATGCGGGGGCATCGGAATCGGAAATCGAAAAATCATTTCATACCCCAACCGATATGCGCGTTTTCAGCTGGAAAGGCGACCGCGACACGGTCATGAGCCCCTGGGATTCGATTCGGTATTACAAAGCATTTCTGCAAACCGGTTTCATGAGCATGGAGCCTCAGACCGGTTACATCAAGGCCTGGGTAGGCGGCATCAACTACAAACATTTTAAATACGACCACGTCAAGGAAGGAAAACGTCAGGTAGGTTCTACCTTCAAACCCTTTGTCTATGCCCTGGCCATCCAGGAAGGCTGGTCGCCCTGCACCCAGGTGCCCTGCGTTCGGACTTGTATTGACCTGCCCGACGGCAAACAATGGTGCCCCGATAATGCCGGAGGCAAAGCCGATGATGCCCTGGAAGGCAAGATGATTACGCTCCGTAAAGCCCTGGCCCTTTCCATCAACTATGTTTCGGCCTATATCATGAAACAATTCGGACCCAAAGCGGTAGAGCAATTTGCAAGACGCTGCGGGATAACCAGCCCCATAGACATCGTACCATCCATGTGTCTTGGCACCCCCGACATCTCGGTCTACGAAATGGTTGGCGCCAACAGCACCTTTGCCAATAAAGGCACCTGGATAGAACCCATCTTTGTGACCCGTATCGAGGATAAAAACGGAAAGGTCATTGCCCAATTCATGCCAAAATCGGATGAGGCCATGAACGAAGAAAAAGCGTATATCATGACTGTGCTCATGAAGGGAGTGGTTGAAGCAGGTACCGGCTGTTCCTTGCGCGGGCCTAAATACAAACTCCTCAACCCGATAGCAGGTAAGACCGGCACCACACAAAACAATTCAGATGGTTGGTTTATGGGCCTTACCCCTGATCTGGTATCAGGCTGTTGGGTAGGGGGAGAGGACCGAAGTGTACATTTTGACAACATGGCCATGGGCCAGGGCGCAACCATGGCATTGCCGATCTGGGGAAAATACATGGTAAAAGTATATAACGATAAAACGATAAAGCTTAGCCAACGCGATTTTGACCGTCCGGCAAAGAAGATTTCAATCGAGCTCAATTGCGCAAAATTCGAACAGGATAACGATGCCACCGATCCGCCTGCGGATGGATTGGACCCCGAATAAGCAGTATGTTTAACGGGATGATGGATGTATGGGCTGGCGAATCGCAATGTTCGGTAAAAGGCCATCCCTTGAAATTCGTAAACCAACACGATTTATCTTTGTTTATCAAAATTAACCGCCATGTACAAAGTCGTAAAAAATGCCGGGGGTATGTATTTGGTCGGGATCCAGTTCTCCGGCTTCGACTAAGATCTCTACCTCCGCAATGGTAATCTTACCGGCCATGGCCATCATGGGGTTAAAGTTACGAGCTGTTTCGCGGTAGATCAGATTTCCCTGTGTATCGCCTTTCCAGGCTTTTACCAGGGCAAAATCAGAGTCAAAGGCATATTCCATGAGGTAATCCTTTCCGTTGAAATTGCGCACTTCTTTTCCAATAGCCACTTCGGTGCCAACTCCTGCCGGGGTAAAAATGGCCGGCATGCCGTAACCCGAAGCCATACAGCGGGTAGCCAGTGTTCCCTGGGGGATCAGCTCGACCTCAAGCTC
>JABDAO010000118.1 GCA_013289095.1 Bacteroidota bacterium
TTGTGGGATTCGGAAAGATTGAAAGATTTTTTGAAACAGAGTTATCCGGAATACCTGTTATCCAATCGCATCTGGCAATTCCTGAAGCATTAATGCCGTCTACAACAGTAAACGAACCGCCAATATAGAGTGAGGATCCATAGATTGCCATATAGAGCACCCAGCCATTTATCGCCGAGGCCATAGAATACCACCTTGTTCCGTCCCATCTTGCCAAATTACCCACAGGCACACTGTCTACCATATCGATTGATCCGCCAATATAGATGTTTGATTTGTAGGCAGCTATACAGTACGGAACATCACCGCTTCTCAACCCTATTGCACCCAATGCATGCCAGTGCAACCCGTCCCATCGTGCTATGCCCTGACCGGGTGTTACAAACTCCCCAGCTACATAGATACTTGTATCCATAGCTGTAATACCCATGACATGGGTTCCTTGCCCTACTCCAGGCCCCATTGAAGACCAGCTTGACCCATTCCACTTTGCAACTCCATTTACCAAAAGCGTTCCCTCCAAACTGAAATTACCACATGCGTAGAGGTTTCCACCCTGAACTACGAGGCCATAAACAGTGTTATTAAATCCGTTGCCAATTGCTGACCATGAAACCCCATTCCACCTAACGATATTATTAACCGACTGACCACTTGCCGTTGTAATATTGCCTCCAGCTATCAAATCTCCGTTGTACACAGCGAGCGCAAATACCACACTTGCCGGTAGCCCGCCTCCAATTGAGTGCCACGCTGTACCATCCCATCTGGCTATACCATTTACCAAAGAATTTCCTGCTGAATCAAAGTTTCCACCAACGATTGTTTGCCCATTGTAGGAAACTGCGGCACATGCCTGAATTTGGCCTGATCCTATACCCGATCCCAAAGCGCTGAATGAAGTATCGTTCCAGGATGCAATTTGGGCGGCGTTAACATTATCAATCTCATCAAAGAATCCGCCTACATAGAGTTTACCTACGGCAGTATCCAAACAACTGGCTCCACCTGTACCCGGAATACCGGTACCCACGGCTGTCCATATCTGACCTGTTGAGACCTCAGAAATAGAGATGAACAAGATTGCCAAAATGGTAATTGCGTTGATTCTTGAACTGAATGGCATTTTCAATTTTTCAATTTTGTAAGGAATGATGTGAGGCCTCAAATTCTCAAGTAGAGAACAATAAATTATGTGTAAATTATTTTTTTCCGTAACCTTAACTAAAAAAAATCGTGTTGTTATTACAACATTGATAATTCGCCTGTTCCGGGCCCAAATCTAAAAGCTCAACGTAACAAGAAGCGAGCTGTTTTTCCCTAAAATAAGTGAAATGGGATTGATAGTAAGAATGTCAAGCCATAATCATACAAATGAATTGTGTTGAGTGTGTATGCATCTATCATTGACTTGTATGAATAGCTATAGAATGGAACAATTCCGATATGAATATCACTAGATTTAAACACAAAATCAATTTTCATGCGAACTACTGCACTTAAGCCCAAAGCACCCCCTGGCCCTCCATTTTCTAACACGTAACCTGTGCCAGCCCTATATGGAGTACTTTCTCTACTCCAATATTGCTTTACCGCATAAGGATAATCAACAGTCAGTCCCAGAGATGGGCTCAAAAGAAGCCAGGGATGAATTTTCAATTCTTTGTTCGCATAGAAAGGAAATGAAAGATATCGATATGAAAATCTTTGAGAGATACGTTCCGGCGGGATCAACGTGGTATCATAACCAGTCTGAAATTGTTTAATCTCATACACGATTCCTGACTCAACCGAAAATCCTTTGCCAAGATACTTTCCTAAATAGCAGCCAAGACTGCCGAAATAAGCAGGGCCTTGCATTTCAAGACCCTCAGCATATTGATATTGCCCCTGATTGCGCCGGTATGAATTGGCAAGGTATGAACCATTTGAACGAGCAGGCGGGGCGGAAGTCCTATAACATTGACGCATGTCTGTCCCGAAGCTCAAATGCCATTTGTCTATCGAATATTTTTGACAAAAGATTGGATTTGAAAGAATGAACATAAAAGGAAAAGCATAGAAAATAAGTTTCCTGCTCATTGATGATTTTTGTGTCTGCACAACGATGAACGCTTCTTTTCCGAAGAAGAAGATTGGGGTGATTAATTGATTGATCAAAAGTTAAGTGTGTAATCCGATCTGAATCATTGTGAGTGTTTTCAAAATGAATACATTTTACTCTCTACCGAATATACAATATAACTGAATGATACTTGAAAAACGGCTTTGTTTAATTCCGTTTCAGCCCAGACACTTCTGCATTATACCTCTTTACGACTCTTGCGGCACATACTTTTTTGAAAATATAGGGCACCGCAGCAAGGATCTCAACCGGAATTGAAAGAGCTAGGCCGATAATCCCCGCAAATTCGTAACCCGTGTCAGGTTCATGACCAAGCGTCACTGCAATTATCAATCCTATTGTGCTGACAACGCCACCTCCTATCAAAAACGTTCTTTGAGCATAGGTGAAAGTTCGGGTCCTGTGCACGATTGTCAGGAGGCGTTTATCCGAAGTGTGCGCAGCTACTGAATCCAACATCTCGCGCTCTGTGAGCTGTTCGCCGTTTAGCCGATAACCAAATCTTGAATAAAAAATAGTCCGGCGCGTTAATTCAGACATCGCTGCAAGCTCCGGAGCTGAGAGGTTCTTTGGAAATTCTCTGCCATCAGCATAGCGGACACATTTCAACTCGGCTATCCGCAAAGTATATCTTTCACCGAAACGATCGTCCTGGGCTTGGTAAACAACAATACTGTCGGCAGAAATAATATGCACGACCATCTTATGGCCATTTTCCCACAAAAGAGTGTCCTGCGACAGGCCCCGGGCAATAAAGACGAATGCAAAAAGAGAGCAGAGAAAGAGCGTTTTCAATTATTTTCGAATGTTATGTTTCAAACCAGGTTAGTAATATTGTTTCAACACATTCATGCTTTAGCAAAGGATAGAAATAGGTTGGAAAATCAAGAATCTCACGTAAAATATTCCAATAATTCATTGCACAATATGGTAGCGAATCAGATTCCATACAGTATGAGTGGCCATTATTTCCTTTCGAACTACTCCGATATTTTGAGCCAGATATGTATTCGTGATACTATTATTTTGTGTTCCATTTTTAGAATCACGAAAAAACATAACATTTTTAAAATATGATGCTAAAACTTTAAGACTGTCAAATTTATTTTCAAAGAAGACTTCACCATACGTCTCTGAAAGTAGCGGAAGAAAGGATTGCCCAGGCACAAAATAATTTGTCATTAACCAGGTTTGTTCAGACACGGGCATCATTAGTTTTTCTTCATAAAGCCCAGCGTATAATTGATCAGCAAATTGCATATTAACATAGTTATGATACTGTCTGCCTTCAACCGGATCTTGTGTATAGACATTAAAATAGCCATAATAGTCATAATATGTATTGCTGTTGGTTGGTGAGGACTCAATTGTGCCCTCATTGGAAGAGGTAACATAAATACTATCCAGAATTAGGGATGTACTATCTTGAAAAACCCAATAGGATCCTATTTGAAAATATCCATAATCCCAGAGTACTTGAGGGACTGGCGTCCTATATACCGGATATGTTTGAGAAGAATCTTTATTACAGGCTGTAATAGAAAGCATTACTAAACCGAATGCAAAAAGCACAATTCCTATCCTCTGTTTCATGAGTTAATCTATCTCGGCTTTGTTAGAAACACTGCATTCATTGTTAAACTTTATAAAGGTACTACAAATGAACGGAGCTGCAAATTCCTATTTTCAATCAAAACATTACAATTGCCAACTTTCACCGTTTCACCTTGATCAATTTTCTCATAAATTTCTGATTTCCTTCATTAAGCATATAAAAATAACTTCCAGCAGTCAATCCTGACAAATCAAAGGGGATGGTATATTCGCCTATGTCGTATTGCTTATCTTGAAAAAGAGTAACCACCTCCCTTCCGGACAAATCAAAGATTCTTAGGGTACAAACTTGACTTGAATTTAAGTAAAAATTGAATGTTGTTTGATTTACTACAGGGTTAGGATAGTTTCCCAGTGCATCATCGTGTGGTGAAAGGGCTTTAAACTCATGTGTAGGTATATAGGTTGAAGTTGAATTTTGTCCATCTCCAGGTTTATTAATGCTCCGATGCGAGGAAAATTGCGTTGGATCAGGTACACAAGGAGATGTTGGTTCGCAGTACGCATGAAAATAACTTGAATTTGTGACAGACAAATTTGTAATATCAATTCCTTTTGAATCACCAACGACCGTTACATCTCCAATCATAAATTGAAGGTTGGCCGGATCCCAAACCTGTTCAAGATGTAGAGTATTCACAAGAATCGCTTGGTCGGTATTTGGACCATAAATCAATGGTTTTGCTGTACTGCCAAGATCACCAGTGCTAGAGATTATTGGATAAGTCCCATACAAAATTGGTTGTGTACCACTATTCTGTGCAAGGTAATACATGTTATGCAGGAGCATATAATCAAGGCCATTAAAATTGCCTGTAAACCCACTGCCGTTCTGTTGTGGACTGTCGGCATAAAAGCGGTATGATGACGCCCAACCAGGAGGCCCAGTGAAAGAATTTCCAGAAGGGAAACAACATGGCCCGGTTAGAGGTGCACTTGTAAGCATGTCTGAAATAGCGCAATTGTCAATCCCCGGGTCATCTAAAAGTGAATGTGATGGGTTTAAGTAACGATTCAATAATCCGTAGAATAGATCACAACCAAACCCTTCATATTGTCCTTGATTTGATATATTTTGCTGAGTGTTTGAACCCCAATCATCACACACCGCACCACATGTCATTGCCAATCTAACATCTTGGTGGGCATTCGGATATGGGGCTGTACCTGCACCTGTAGAAAGTGCTGCATATTGCCAATCATTAGCCGTATGTATGTCTTGAAAATTCGTTCCCGTAATGTATTGTGCCATTTTTGCAATACCATAACACCAAGAAGATGCTTCCCCACCATCGCTGTTGCAGATTTGAGTGCCTTCAGGATAATGCAAGTCCCATGCTTCTGAACTCGGGCCAAATTCACCCTCCTTCATATAATCTGTAATTAGTTAATCCTGAATTATCTTCGTAAGTGTTGAAAACATTAGGAAAAGGATCTGAATCGAGGTGATTTATTCTGCCAGAAAGGAGTGACATTTGCAAGAAACTCGGCAGAAAAATGTTAGGAAAATCTCCCAATCAAAGCCAAAAA
>JABDAO010000119.1 GCA_013289095.1 Bacteroidota bacterium
GGGTGGTTCACCTCCCGGTTTACAAAACCTTTTACGGTCGTAAAATAATACCTGGTCAGCAAACCATCGCTGTTGTATTCCCAGTTTTTGCTCAGGCCTTTGTCTTCAATCTGTTCATTGTCTCTTTTGTACACAATGGCGGCACGTATGGTTTTAATCTTGTTTTTGGTGATATAGCCCGGTTTGAAAACCGGTTCGAAGCTGTAATAGTCAGCAGGGAGTAGTTCCATGACCTGAGCCTGGAGCTTAATGCAGCAAGTAAGGAAGACAGCAACCCATATAAAACGCAGGATAAACAACTTCGAACCCGGGAAGTGTGATGGAGGAGAAAAGATGTGACGGAACTTAACTTTCATACTTTGTTGTGAGCAGGCGCAACGCATCTTTAACCGTGGTTACCGGGGCAAAACAGGTTTGTTCACGGCATATATAAATAAGTGTTTCTCCTTCCTTGTGCCGTTGGGCAAGCAGAGGCAAGAGGGAGGTTGCGGCGCTGCCTGCAAAGATCAGATTACCAGAGGCATGTTGTTGCAACTCCGCGCGTATTTCATCAACAGCTTTACCAACAATAGCGATTTCGAACAAGGGTTGTGTAAACCTCAGCTGCAGCAAGGCCCAGTTTGAATAACCGGCCCCATACTGTACAATTTCGGGCTGTACCTGCATGAGCATACGTTTCGAGAGGTCTGTGTATGCTGTCTTGCCAAGCAGCTGCCCCAGCTGGAACAATACATGTGCCATCGATGAGTTCGAGGCCGGGATGACATTGTCTGATAATTCATATTTGCGGGAAATCAGCGGTGGGTCGATCGAGGAAGTGAAAAAGAAGAGCCCGCTCCCTGAATCGTAGAAATGGGCCAGGGTATATTCGCACAATGCGGCACTGTGGCCGATCCAGGTTTCATCAAAGGTTACTTGGTAGAGGGCCAGAAATGCTTCGATGGTAAAACAATAATCTTCCAAAAAACCATTGATGGTCGGTTTCCCGTTTTTATAACTGTGGAACAAGCTTCCGTCGGGTTTCAGGAAACATCGTACCAACAGGGCAGCATTGTTCAGGGCCGAAACCAGGAACCGGGGTTCGGCAAACACCCGGTATGCATCGGCATAGGCTTTTAACATCAGGGCATTCCACGAAAGCAGGGATTTATCATCCAGACCGGGTCTGACACGTTGCCCGCGTGCTGCGAGCATGGTGGTTTTGAGCCTGTTTATTTTCAGCCTCAGTTCATCTTCCCCGAGGCCGAAACGTTTACAAAGTACCTGTTCCTCTTCACTTCGCAATAAAATGTAGTTGTCGTGTTCCCAGAAACCGGTTTTGTTTACTGAATAATAAGCTGCAAAGAGTTCAAAATCGGTTCCTGTTAGTCGACGCAGTTCATCCTCGGTCCATACATAGTATTTTCCTTCGACACCTTCTGAATCGGCATCCAGCGCTGAATAGAAGACATGCCCGGCCGAAGTCAGTTCGCGTTGTACAAAACCGAGTGTTTCGTAGACAGTTTGTTTGTAGAGCGGCAGGGGATCAAGCAGATACGCTTCTGTATAGAGCGAGCAAAGCTGGGCATTGTCGTACAACATCTTTTCGAAGTGCGGCACCTTCCAAAGGCTATCGGTGGCGTACCGTGCAAAACCACCTCCCAGCTGATCATAAATCCCTCCCCAGGCCATCTTGCGGAGTGTAAGCGCTGCATGGTTGTTGATGTTCTGCCGGGTTTCGGGAGGAACAAAAGAAGCTTGTCCGAGTTGTAGCAGGAATAGATAATTGTTTGGCAACGGAAATTTCGGGGCTTTGTTGGGGCCGCCTTGGGTATGATCAATCCGTTTTTCCCAGTTCATCCACGACTCCAGTAAGGTCTGCGGTTCTATCTCTGCATGTTCTTTTTTCAACCCGATCAGTTCAGATTTCTTGACCCCTTCGGTGAGTTGTTCGGCATATTCGTAGACTTTGCCGGGTTCTGTTTTCCAGAGATCGCTCAGGTTGCCAAGGATGTTTATCCATTGTTCTTTTCTGAAATACGTGCCTCCGTATACGGGCCTTGCATCGGGTGTCGCAAAACAATTCAGGGGCCAGCCTCCATGACCGGTCATCAGTTGTACGGCAGTCATATAGATCTGATCTACATCCGGGCGTTCTTCGCGATCAACCTTGATGCATACAAAGTGTTTGTTCATAATCTCCGCCACGGCTTCATCTTCAAAACTTTCATGTTCCATGACATGACACCAGTGACAAGCGCTGTAGCCAATACTGATGAGCACAAGTTTGTTTTCTTCAACAGCCTGTGCCCAGGCGGCCTCATTCCAGTTTTGCCAGTTTACCGGATTGTGAGCATGCTGGAGCAGGTAAGGACTGCTTTCGAGAGCAAGCAGGTTTGTGTGGTTCTTAGGGGTGCCCATGATTCAGATTCTTCATTTTTTAAACAGATCCATCAGCGATCCTCCTGCCTGGTTATCCAGACTGGTTTTTTGTTTCTGATCGATGGGTATGCTTTTTCGAAAGATGAACCTTCCAACGCGGAGGTTTCCTTTGATTTCAATTTCAGCATGTTTCTTTCCAAAGAGCCCGATCAGGCTGGCTATGCCTCCTTCAAGCAGTTTATCGAACGTGGTTGTGATCTTAAACGTATGCACATCCTCCGAATTGGCTTTTACTTTTTCTTTTTCCAGCAGGTTTGCCGTACCCAGATCGGTGCCGGCAAGTTTGATATCAAAGGAGGAGGGATAGACGGTGAATGCATAGGTGTTTGGATTTTTTATCTTCATGCCCATTTCCAGGTCTATGCCCTTGTCGGATATTTTCAGGATTTTAACCCCCGATATTTCGGTAACCTGTACTTCTTTAAATGTTCCGCAACCGGCAATCGGGAAGAGCGAAAAACAAAGAAAGAGGATCTGGAAAAGGCGGGGCCTGCAGAATGTATGAAATGGGTGCATAGCATGGTTGTTTGTAGGGCTTCAGCATTCAAAAGTACTCATTTTAAGAATGAGCTTCGGGGAGTGTTGGCAGGAAGTTTTGGGAGTAAACAGACATAAAAAAACCACTACAGCATGGTTGTCTGGGTGGTTATTTTTTATGCAGCGTTTTGGAGGCATGCCCACTTCAGATACTCAAACAACGCTGATGCCCCCGCGCTTTAGCGATGGAGAGGTCACCCCACAACCCCTGGGCTTCAGCCCAATTCAGAACCTGACGTTAGGTATTATAGGGCTACAGCGCGGGGTCATTAGCGATGTGTGAGATAGCATTAAGCAGAGGTATACGAACAGCGGGTAAACAAATAAAACGGTAGAATTTATTTCTTGCTGTATTCTGCAAAATATTTGTAAAACAACGGAATGGTTTCAATCCCTTTCAGGAAATTATAGACCCCGTAATGTTCATTCGGGCTGTGTATGGCATCGGAGTCAAGACCAAAACCCATCAGGATAGATTTCAACCCCAGCGCTTCTTCAAAAAGGGCAACAATGGGTATGCTTCCTCCTTCACGGGCAGGGATTGGTTTCTTGCCAAAGCTTACTTCCATGGCCTTGCTTGCGGCTTTGTAGGCAATGGTATCGGTAGGCACTACCACCGGGTTTCCACCGTGATGCGGGCGTACCTTTACTTTTACGGCTTTTGGGGCAATGCTTTCGAAATGTTTTTGGAAAAGAGCGGTAATCTCATCTCCATCCTGGTTTGGCACCAGACGCATCGATATTTTTGCAAATGCTTTTGATGGCAGCACGGTTTTTGCCCCTTCGCCGGTATAGCCACCCCAGATACCATTTACATCGAGTGTCGGGCGGATCGAGATGCGTTCGCGGGTATTGTAACCTGTTTCGCCTTGTACATCTTCCACATCCAGGGCTTTTTTGTATTTGGTCAGATCGAACGGGGCCTTGTCGAGTTCGGCGCGTTCTTCCTTGCTAAGTTCTTTTACCTTTTCGTAGAAACCGGGAATGGTAATGTGGTTGTTCTCGTCGTGCATCGAAGCAATCATTTTGCAAAGCACGTTTATCGGGTTTGCCACAGCTCCTCCGTAAACACCCGAATGCAGGTCTACATTGGGGCCGGTCACTTCCACTTCCATATAACTCAGGCCGCGTAAACCAACGGTGATAGAAGGCACATCGTCAGCAATGATAGAAGTATCAGATATCAGGATGACATCGGCCTTGAGCTTGTCTTTGTGTTTGCGGATGAAGGGGCCGAGGTTTGATGAACCTACTTCTTCTTCGCCTTCGATCATGAATTTTACGTTACAGGCCAGGGTGCCTGTTTGCATCATCAGTTCAAAAGCCTTGACATGCATAAACATTTGTCCTTTATCATCGGCCGAACCTCGGGCATAAATCTTACCATCGCGTATTTCGGGTTCGAATGGGGGCGAAGTCCATAGTTCTACCGGATCAGCCGGTTGTACATCGTAGTGTCCATAAACGAGGATGGTAGGCAGGGAGGCATCGATGATCTTTTCGCCATATACCATCGGGTGGCCACCGGTAGGAAGTATTTCTACCTGATCAGCCCCGGCGGCAACCAGTCTTTCTTTCACCGCTTCGGCTGTACGTACAACATCTTTTGAATATTTGGGGTCAGCGCTTACCGAAGGGATACGGAGGAGGACAAAAAGTTCATCCAGAAAGCGTTGTTGATGTTTGCCGATGTATGTCTTAATCTGTTCCATAGCACGTTTCGCGTTTTAGAGGGGTGTAAAAGAATCCTGATGTAATCAGGCCGCAAAGATGCGGATTTATCTGTTATTCAGTTGCATAATTCGTAGGATCAGACAGGTTACGCGGTTCTGACCACCGCCCAAACAGGTGTTTTTTACGATAAAAGCAGGAGGATGTGCGATTAACTGACTAATTAGCATGTTCTATCCGCATGATCTGGTTGTCTGAACGGTGATTTTTGTGATTACGATGATTTTGATGGGTTGGAGGAAGAGACAGCATTCTTACAAGTGCAAGCTGGGATTATCATTCAATCACTCTAATCACAAAAATCACAGTTCAGACCATTTTTTCTGCTTTTTGTCACAGTGCAATTTCCATCGTACCTGTTTCATTTTCCATCGTACACAGTTCAATTGACATCGTATCGGTTTCACTTTCTTTTGTATGGATGTCAATTGCATTTGTTCCGGTTTCACTTTCCATCGTGCCGATATCATTTGACATGATGCCTGTTTCTTATTCTTTGAAAACGATTTCACTTTCCATCGTACCTGTTTCACTTTCCATCGTACCTGTTTCATTTTCCATGATACCGA
>JABDAO010000120.1 GCA_013289095.1 Bacteroidota bacterium
TCGAAGAAATTACCTTCGATCACCTAAGCGAAGCGTACAAAAATAAAACTATCCGTGAGCTCGAAATCAGGAACAAATCGGGGGCCAATATTGTTGGGTTTAAGACCGGCAAGGGCGATTATGTCATCAATCCCTCGCCGGATACCAAAATGATCTACGATGCAAAATTGTTTGTTCTCGGCACCTCTGAGCAGATCCTGCGGTTAAAGAAACTGTTTGCATGAGGCGTGAGCGCTCCGGCCCTTGGGTTGATTGCGAAACAACGCCAGGCAATATATTAGAAACATGCCCCAGGGCGCAACCTCAAATTCATTCACAATCGATTTGCAATGACACAAAAGAAAAAAATCATCGTTACTGGTTCAAACGGACTGCTAGGACAAAAATTGATTCTTGCCCTCGTTAAACGGGCAGATCTTATCACCATAGCAACCTCAAAAGGCGAAAACCGGATGCGCTGGCAAGAGGGGTATCTGTACGAATCCCTTGATATTACAAAAAAGACAGAGGTAGAAAATTGCATCCGCAATCACCGCCCCGATGTGGTGATCAATACTGCTGCGATGACCAATGTTGATGGCTGCGAGAGTGATAAACCGGGCTGTCTGGCCATGAACGTTACCTCCGTTCAACATATCGTGGATAGCCTGGAAAGTATAGCGCCCAATACTCAGCTTATCCATTTGAGCACCGATTTTGTGTTTGATGGAGAGCGGGGCTCTTACACTGAAGTGGATATCCCCAACCCCCTGAGTTATTACGCCTGGTCGAAACTGGAATCCGAAAAGGTGGTGCAACGGAGCCGGTTGAAGTGGGCTATTGGACGAACCAGTATTGTTTACGGGATAGTCGACAATATGAGCCGGACAAATATTGTACTCTGGGCAAAGGAGGCGTTGAGCAAGGGAAATAAAATGAACGTGGTAGACGACCAGTTCCGTTCACCCACCCTGTCGGCCGATCTGGCCGATTGTTGTATTGCCATTGCCGACAAGGGCGCAACCGGGATCTATCACCTCAGCGGCCCCGATACCATGAGTATACTTGAACTTGTTTACCGGGTTGCCGATTTCTGGAAACTCGATAAATCGGTGGTAAATATCATGAAGTCGGATACCTTGAACCAGGCCGCAAAACGTCCTCCACGTACCGGTTTTATTATTGATAAAGCCAGGAAAGACCTGGGGTATGCCCCACACAGCTTTGAGGAAGGACTGGCAATTCTCGATAAGGAGTTGATGCAACTCGCCTGAGCATGTTAAATACTACAAGGCCATCTCTGCTGTAGGAGCAGCGGTATGCCTCTGCCAGTTGCAGGAAGAACGCTGTCGTGTTTCTTTTTTTAGCAGGATTTCATGATTTTATGGTGTTTGATTAGCAGTGGCTGTCTGCGGGTCATCCACTCAGAATGTATCCCCAGCCTATAGGGTCTTTTCTTCTCTTTGTTCCTGAATTTCCAGTTAACAAAACTTAGTCTATATTTGAACCCATTCTATAGGATTATCCTTTCAGGCATTCACCAACGTAAAACAAGTAGATGAGTATATTCAGAAAAAAATCGGTCGCCTCGCTTCTGGCTCAGGCTGCCGACAATGAAAAAGGGCTGAAACGAACCCTCGGGGCCGGGCACCTGGTGGCTTTGGGTATAGGCGCTATTATAGGCGCCGGTTTGTTTGTTCGTACTGCCGCAGCTTCGGCCGAAGCTGCCGGACCCGCTGTCACACTTTCGTTTGTTGTCGCCGCCATCGCTTGTGCTTTTGCGGGGTTATGTTATGCCGAATTTTCGGCCATGATACCGATCTCGGGCAGCGCCTATACTTATGCTTACGCCACGATGGGCGAAATCGCCGCATGGATTATCGGTTGGTCGCTTGTCCTTGAATACGCGCTTGGCGCCGCAACGGTTTCTATTGCCTGGAGTGAATACCTGAATAACCTGCTGGGAATGAAGATACCCTTTCAATGGTGCCATTCGCCATTCGAAGTATCGGCAGCCGGACTTCATGGTCTGGTGAACCTTCCGGCCCTGGTTATCCTGCTGGCCCTTACACTGTTGTTGATCAAGGGAACCCAGGAATCGGCCTTTGTCAATGCCATCATTGTATTCCTGAAGGTGGCAATTGTTTTATTGTTCATCTTTCTCGGCTGGCATTTCATCAAACCCGAAAACCATAAGCCTTACTTTATTCCTGCCGATGCTCCCGGGCATGGAGGCATGTTCCAGCATGGCTGGGGAGGCGTACTCGGCGGAGCCGCCATTGTCTTTTTTGCCTTCATTGGTTTTGATGCCGTCTCAACGGCGGCGCAGGAAGCGAAGAACCCGAAACGTGATATGCCTATCGGAATATTAGGCTCTCTTGTGGTGTGTACCATTCTCTATGTATTGTTTTCCTATGTGCTCACCGGCGTGGCAAGCTGGCAGGAATTTGCTGATCCGGCCAAAGGAAAAGAGGCTTCGGTTGCTTATGCTATAAAGACTTACATGTCGCAATATTCCTGGATGACCAATCTGGTAACGATCGCTATCCTGGCCGGGTTCTCTTCGGTGATCCTGGTAATGCTTATGGGCCAAAGCCGTGTGTTTTTCTCCATGGCCAATGACGGTTTGTTGCCAAAGGTGTTTTCTGACCTCCACCCTAAATTCAGGACTCCGTACAAAGCCAACTGGATACTCTTTTTGTTTGTAGGTAGTTTTGCTGCATTTATCCCCGGCAGTGTGGCCGGCGATCTGACCAGCATCGGAACCTTGTTCGCCTTCATGCTCGTTTGCGCAGGCGTTATCATCATGCGAAAGACTGATCCCGATCATCCGCGTCCATTCCGGACACCCTTTGTGCCCCTGTTCCCGATCCTCGGAATCATCATTTGTTTTGCGATGATCATTTCACTGCCGGCCAATACACAGCTTAGCGCACTGGCCTGGATGTTGTTCGGCCTGGTGATCTATTTCACCTATAGCAAAAGCCGGAGTAAACTGAATACGCCTAAATAACTTCCTTCTTCATTCCTTCACAGCCGTCCTGATTCAAACCTGGACGGCTGTATTTTTCAGACATGACCGAACCTTCCACCATTAAACGCACCCTCGGCCTGCTCGATGCTACCAGCATCGTTGCCGGTTCTATGATCGGTTCGGGGATCTTTGTGGTGAGCACTTTTATGGCCCGCGATGTAGGCGCATCGGGATATCTGCTCCTTCTTTGGCTCGTTACAGGTGTTCTCACAATCTCTGCTTCCCTGAGTTATGGTGAGCTGGCCGGGATGATGCCTGCTGCCGGAGGGCAGTATGTATACATCCGCCGGGCCTACAATCCGTTGGTTGCTTTTTTGTATGGGTGGACTGTCTTTACCGTGATCCAGACCGGTGTCATCGCCGCTGTAGCTGTTGTATTTGCCAACTATGCTTCTGTGTTTTTTCCGGCCCTTGGCAAGGAACTTTTTCGGATCGGCTCGCTTATCATTTCTTTGAAACAGGCGCTTGCCATCGCTACGATTCTGTTGCTGACATTCGTAAACAACCAGGGAGTACGGAGCGGAAAATTCATCCAGCTTCTCTTTACCAGCGCCAAACTTTTTGCTTTGTTTGCACTCATCATCCTGGGGTTGGCCGTGGGGCTGAAGAGCCATACGCTGAGCGATAATTTTTCCCATCTCTGGAATGCATCGCGTACCTGGTTTGATGCAAAGACCGGGAAATGGAATACCTCCACACTTACCGGTTTTGCATTGATGGGCGCCCTGGGGGCCACCATCATCAATTCGCTCTTTTCAAGCGATGCCTGGAACAATGTCACCTTTATTGCGGCGGAGATCAAGGACCCGAAAAAAAATATTCCCAGGAGCCTGTTTTTGGGAACCAGTCTGGTTACTATTGTATACCTCCTTGCCAATATTGCCTATCTCGCCCTGATTCCGCTGAAAGGCGACCCATCAGCAACAACCGTAATCGGTCAGGGCATTCAGTATGCCGCCAACGATCGGGTAGGGGCGGCGGCAGCTTCTGTCATTTTTGGTGATACAGGCAGCGTTATCATGGCCGGTCTGATTATGATTTCAACATTTGGCTGTATGAATGGGGTGATCCTGGCCGGAGCCCGTTTGTTCTATGCCATGGCCCAGGATGGTTTGTTTTTCAAACGGGCAGGTGAGTTGAACACCAAACAGGTTCCCTCCTTTGCTATCTGGATACAGTGTGCCTGGGCCTGTGTGCTCTGTCTTTCAGGCACCTATGGTGATCTGCTCACCTATGCCACCTTTGCTTCCCTGCTCTTTTATATCCTTACCATTGCAGGCGTATTTATCCTCCGGAAAAAAGAACCGGATGCCGAGAGGCCATACAAAGCATTCGGGTATCCCTTTGTCCCGGCTTTGTATATCCTGCTTACTACCGCCATTTGCATAGATCTGCTGATTTATGATTGCAAAAACACCGGTATGGGTCTTCTCATCGTCCTCCTCGGAATACCGGTTTACTTGTTTTCCAAACGAAAGACTGCCTGAAGAGTCTGTTGCTTTCATTTTCTCATCAGATCTGTTTTTTGACCCTGTTTATCCCGATTTCATCTCCTCTACGAATTGATCTCTGGCGGTATTGTTCTGAGCAAGGCATTCCAGCTGCCTAATAATAATTCATTGATAATCTTGAGATTGCAGCGTTCATGGTTCTCCATTGCAAACTGATTTCCTTAAACCCGCATTTAGAAGCAGGCATTCACGCTCAAAAGGCCAGCAGCACAACGAACCCGCGGGATAACCCATCCCGATGACTATCGTGACTGCACAAAATTCAAACGCAGTGAACAGTAGCGCTCTGCGTTTCTACTGTTCATGTTGGGTTTATCCCGCATTTGAAGTCATCCGGAATTGGCCTTCCCACTCCAATGGCTGACAGCATATGCACCCAGCGGGATAACCGGGATGCAGACACACAAGGCTTAACGCACGTTGCATTAGCCTGTTACACGGCTTTTCCAAAATCCCGGTTTATAGAATAGACTCTCGATAAAAAACGTTTGCTATTCCTCATTCCGGTACGAAACGTTCGGAAATCTGTCGGAACAGGAATGGAACCTTACCGGATGTATCAGGAACATTAGAGGGCATCTTACAACTTTGACAAGGCATCTCGTAGCCTTTGAAAGACATCTTACAACCTTGCAAAGGCATCACGCAGCCTTGATAAGGAACCAGAGGGAAAGTATCAGGAACCTCGGGGAACATGTCGGGAAGCTTAGGG
>JABDAO010000121.1 GCA_013289095.1 Bacteroidota bacterium
CTGCTTATAATCTCGAATCCTTGAGAAAAAATATTGGCTACGTGCCACAAGAAGTATTTCTTTTTTCGGACACAATAGCCAACAACATTCTCTTCGGAAATCCGGATACAACAAACGGGAGCAGGATGCTGGAAGCGGCAAAGGCTGCTGCGATACATGAAGGGATCCTTGAGTTTCCGGAAGGCTACAACACCCTTTTGGGCGAACGCGGCATGTTGTACCAGGGAGGTGACCCAGCCTAGCGAAGCAATAGGCCAAATGAGTCCATTGATAAACATTAGAAGGGTGATGATTTCGCCGGGTTTGATTTCTCCATGTACATAAGCCATCCCACCGAAATAGATTGCCAGGATATTGCTCATGCCGACCATCAGGAGAACCAGGGGCTGGAAAACGCCTTCAGTCCGAATGAGTTTGAGGTACCTGGAGCGATATTCCTGGGTTTCGTCGCCAAAATGCTCATTGATCTTTTCTTCCCTGGCATAGGCCTTTATCACGCGGATACCCGAAAATGTTTCCTGCGTAAAGGTAGAGATTGCCGAGAGTTGACGCTGCACCTCGGTACTCCGGCGATTGATCAGACTGCTTACATACCAGATCGAGAACACAATGAGAGGCATGGGAGAAAGAATGATAAGGGTAAGCCGTATGTTGATATGAAACATATAGGGGATGGTAAAGAAAAAAGATCCTGCGGTGTTGGCAATATACATCATGGCCGGACCGGTATACATCCTTACCCTGCCCACATCCTCGCTGATGCGGTTCATGATATCACCCGTATTGTTACGTTTGTAAAAGGCCTGGTCCAGACACTGGTAATGTGCAAAAATTTCGTTTTTCGAATCGTACTCGATAAGCCGTGACATGACAATAATCATCTGGCGCATGAAGAACATAAAGATGCCTTGCAATACCACCAGCCCGATAACGAGCAGACCAAAGAACAGCAGTTCTCTGTTTACAGCCGAAGAATAGGGGATATGGAGCTTCATGAGTCCTGCTACATAGTCTGTACCTTTACCAACATAAAGTTTTGCCTCGGCTCCGAAATAGTTGTTGGTAGCTACAAACATCACCCCCAGGAGGAGGCGGTATTTATACTTCCAGAAGTATTTGTTCAGGTGACGGAGTGATTTCAACGTTGCTTGGAATGGTTGATGGTTCGGTCTTTATTGCTTTTCGATCCCTTTGGGGATTTCTTCCGCTTCAGGGATCTTCTTACTATTTCTTGACATTGTTCTTCTAATTAAAGCTCCGAGGTTTCCTGGTATAAAAAAAACCTCTACTTTTGCGCCCATTACGATAACCCGGAAGCAATAGGCCCCAAAATTACCAAAGTCAACCATTCCAGGAAATTAATACCTGGTAAAAAACCATCCAGCATGATTACTGCAAAAGATATGAAACAGAACGCTTCGACCGAAAAAAGTGTGTTTGGGCACATGTCCTCTTTTGATCACGAACAGGTTGTTTTCTGCAATGACAATGCAACCGGCCTGAAGGCCATTATCGCGATCCACAATACCGTCCTGGGCCCGGCGCTTGGTGGTACACGGATGTGGGCCTATAAAACGGATGCCGAAGCCTTGACCGATGTCATGCGTTTGTCACGCGGCATGACTTATAAATCGGCCTGTGCCGGGATCAACCTGGGTGGTGGAAAGGCGGTGATTATCGGAGATGTAAAAACATTACCGCTGAAGATGTGAACATGAGTACCCGCGATATGGAATATATTCACATGGAAACCGATCATGTAACAGGCCTGCCCGAAACCATGGGCGGTGGAGGCAACCCCTCGCCGGTTACTGCATACGGGGTCTTTCTTGGAATGAAGGCTTCGGCCAAAGAAACATGGGGGGCAGACAGCCTAAGCGGAAAGAAAGTGGCAGTACAAGGTGTGGGGCATGTGGGTGAAAGCCTGGTCAGGCACCTGGTTAAAGAAGGGGCCAAGGTAACCATCTGTGATATTAACGAAGAAAAGGTAAAACAACTGGCCGCTGAACTGAAAGTAGCCGTTGTACCGATGGATAAGATTTACGACGTGGATATGGATATTTACGCCCCCTGTGCGCTGGGAGCTACGGTGAATGATGACAGTCTCGCGCGTTTGAAATGTGTAATTATTTGTGGAGCCGCCAATAACCAATTGGCCGATGAAACGGTACATGGTGTTGAAGTCCTGAAAAGGGGAATCCTTTATGCCCCCGATTATGTTGTCAATGCCGGTGGGATTATCAATGTATATTATGAACTCGACGGGTATAACCGAGAACGTGCCATGGCACATACCGAGAATATTTATCAAACCACACTCGAAATATTCCGTCTGGCAAAAGCACAAAATATACCCACCTATGCTTCGGCAAACCAACTGGGTGAACAACGAATTTCAGCAATCGGAAAAATCAGGCTGTCGTATTAATCTGTTCTGACATTCAGCTTGAGGCTTGCATGTCTCTGGGATGTATGAACGCGGCTGATTCTTTGTTTGATCCATCAAAATAAACCGTTCTTTCTATGCTTAACAGAAGATATCTGAGGATTAAAGTGATGCAGGGGCTGTATACCTATTTTCAAAGCCACAGTGATGAAGTGCCCAAGGGTGAGAATGAGCTTCTGAGAAACATTGACAAGGTGTACGATTTATATCTCCTGCTCCTGCAGTTTCTGGTCGAACTGCGTTCGGTTGCCATGCTTGTTGCCGATGAAGGACGGAACAAGCGTTTGCCGACTCCTGAAGAATTGAATCCCAACCTCAGGTTCATAGAAAATCCTGTTCTCCTAAGGTTGGAGGAGAGCGTGAACCTGGCGTCCGCAATGCGTGAACGCAAGATCAACTGGTCGGGTCAGATGGAAATTTTACGACGCACCTTTGTGGCTATCCGCGCCAGTGAAGAGTACCAGGAGTATATGCAGGCACCGGGCGAGAGTTTTGAACTCCACCGTGATTTCATCAGTTTCGTGTTTAAAAAATATGTAGCCGATTCGGAACAGATCGAGACCTATTTGGAGGAACGAAGCCTGCATTGGTCAAACGACCTGAATATGGCGGTTGCCCCGATGATCCTCAAAACACTCGAGACACTTGATCCAAACCCAGAGAACGGTTTTCAGCTCGTACCCCTTTACAAAGATCCGGCCGAAGATAAACAGTTTGTGGTAGACCTCTACCGTAAAACTATTTTCAACGACAAGGGAAGCGAACAGATGATCGGAGAGAAGACCCGTAACTGGGAAGTTGAGCGGATAGCCATGATGGATGTATTGCTGATGAAGATGGCCATCACCGAACTTCTCCATTTTGAAAGCATACCCGTAAAGGTGAGTCTGAATGAATACATCGAAATATCAAAACTGTACAGTACCCCGAAGAGCAAAGTCTTTATAAACGGTGTACTTGATAAGTTGGTGCTGGATCTGAAAGAAAAGCAACTGATTCGTAAAACCGGGCGAGGGCTTATCGAGTAAGCCCGGTAAACGGCGCCGGATTATATTCAATGGAGTGTGTGTGGTAAAACTATAACTTTGCAAAAATAAACAACCAATGAAAGCTTCTTCTCTTTTCGCGATTACGCTTCTTACACTAGTTGCCCTGGGTTCCTGTGGACCCAAGGGTAATCATGACGGGAAAATTGATTCGCAAGACGTTAATATTCCCGCCACAGCCGATGGGAAGGCCGTGACAGGTCTTGAACCGGTTATGGTGTTCGATACCGAGCTGCATGATTTTGGGAAAATTACACAGGGTGAGCGTGTCAAATATTCGTTCAAATTCAAAAATACCGGGAAGTCAGAATTGATCATTTCCGATGCCCGGGGAAGCTGCGGCTGTACTGTGCCGGAGATCCCGAAAAAGCCGATCGCACCAGGAGAAGAATCGTCTATGGCGGTTGAATTCAACAGCGAAGGCAAACATGGGATGAACGAAAAAACAGTTACGATCATTTCAAATGCCAAACCCCAGACCAAGGTTATCACCATCAAGGCCGAAGTATTGGTGGCTCCGGCTAAATAATTTTTTATTCTTTCGTTTACAATCAAATTAAAACAAACACACAATCACATGCACGCATTGATGTTACAGGCACCAGCCCCAGGTGGTTTAGGTGGAGCTTCCGGACAGATGATCATACTCGGTCTGGTTTTCGTGGTATTTTATTTTTTTATGATCCGTCCACAGATGAAAAAGGCCAAGGAGCAAAAAGCCTATATGGCCGGTCTTGAAAAAGGCGCAAAGATTATTACCATCGGTGGGATTCACGGTAAGATTATCGAGGTTCAGGACACCACCTTCATCATAGAGGTAGAAGGCGGGAACAGGCTGAAGATTCAGAAAAGCGCTGTATCTAAAGATGCTTCCGGTTCTCTTGAGGCTACCACCTGAGATCCATTGCAGGCCGAAAGTATATTAGAATAAGGTTGACTCGACGGAGCGCCCTGTTCTAAGTCGCATACTGAATTGCAAAGTTCTTGATATGCCTATGAACAGGTGTAAAACAGCGCATGGTGAATTTGCGCTTCCGGTCGATTGATCGAAGGCATTTAATAATAGTCTCTTGAAAGACGAACCTATCCTCAAGCCACGCGGTACGGATGATCTTCTGAAAAACAAACAGAAGTTCAACCGGAAGGCGTTTGTCTTTGCCGTTTGTTTGCTGATCGCTTCTTTTTTTTGGGTTATTACCACACTCTCCATGGAGTTTACTACCCTGCTCCGGTTTCCGGTCAGTTATATCAACTTGCCAAAGGATAAAATCATTTCGAACAACCTGCCCGATTCACTCGAGCTTGAGGTAAAGGCCACGGGTTTTGAGATCATCCGGCAACGGATGAAACAGCAAGCGGAACCGATCATCCTCGATGCATCCAGCTACAAGCCTCATAAAGGAAGCGATTATTTTTTCATTTCCACCAATTCTAAACACGAGAACATTGCCCGGCAGATCGGTAATGGTTTTCATTTGCAGAATATAATACCCGATACCATTTTTCTGAATTTCAGCCGAAAAATAAGCAAACTGGTACCTGTCAGGATCCGAACTGACTTGCATTTCCAAAAAGAATT
>JABDAO010000122.1 GCA_013289095.1 Bacteroidota bacterium
ATCAGATCCAAAGACATTTGCAACCCGTGACGATCCGTGCAGATCACTTTTATACGATGCAATCTCATAGAGCGACTCGGAAACAATTTTACGCAGATAAATATTGTTCGGAAATTTTTTCAGCAGGATAAAAGCAGAGTAGATGGCATTTGGGTAATCCAGATCAAGCAGATAGAGCCTACAGGTCTCGAAGCGTGCAATGTCCTTGGCATGATTAAAACGAGCCTGAGAGACAATGAATTTTTTGCGGCCTGTATTTACCAGGCGTGTTCCCACCTTTGCACTGACCGCAGCCCTGCGTTTTCGTATATTGGGATGGGTACTCTTTGAATCATCATAATTGTCTTCTGATTTGATCGGAGCTGTTTTCTCCACAAAATAGTCTTTGGGGAAACGGAAGTTTTTATCCTCCAAAAAATCGCGTGTGAATTCCTGCTCATCAAAGGGGAGGTAGGAGTATTGGAGCACATCAAAAACCGACTGAACGGCATCAAAGGAATAATTGGTGGTCTTGAAAAGTTCGAGTCCTGCGGTATCGGCTTCGGTTTCCTGGTCTTTTGAGAAATTCAGGACATCCGCATCGTTTCTTGATTTCCGATAGCCGCTTGCGGAAACAGTCGAGAAATCCAGGTATGCATTGATAGAATGGCGCCGTTTGTAGTGGATCAATTCATGACAAAGGATAAATGCCAGTTGTGATTCATCATCCAACTGCGAGAGCAGGCCCGTATTGATAATGATGGTTCCATCATCAAATGAAAAGGCGTTTACCACAGGCGATTTAATCACATACAGGTGAATGATACTCCTCAGGCTTGGATCGTTTTTCAGTATTTCGTCCATCACCTGGTTGGCATAGGCGCTGATCGAATCGTTAAATAAAACAGAGCCACTCCGGATAAGCCGGTCCAGATTGTAATTGCTCTCGAGTGAAAATTCCCGGCGCTTCGTATACATACCACTGTTCTGATCCCCGAGCTTGCTCAGATCATCGGTAACTTTCTGGGTAAAGCTTTTTACGAAAATAGGAGGTAGTTGTCCGGAGGAAGCAATCGGGGTATACTCTTTCGAAAAATCCTGGGCAAACAAATTTGATCCTTGCACGACAAAAATGGCAGTTGCAAAAATAGATTGGAATAGCTTCGTATGGGGTGATTAGTGTCTGGCTTGTTGGAAAGCCCTTCCTGGAAAATGAAGGCAATAAACAAATATAGCATTTAATGATGGGTTCCAAATTAATTCCTACACTTGCATTCATAGAGAAACTAGAATAAAATTGTGACTCTTAAATCTGCAGTTGTGAGAAGGGTACTAACGGGTAGACAGGTTTTATGTTTAAGTTTGATGCTTACAGGCATCAGCCTAGGGCATACATCCTTAGGGTGGGACGTTGTTTCCTGTCGAAGCTAAAGCCAGCATGTTATGAGTCGCATTTCGGTAGTTATTGTCAGTTATAAAGTGCCGGAATTGTTGCTGGCCTGTTTACATGCCATCCGAAAGTCGGTAACGGAAGGTCCAATTGAGGTGATTGTGGTGGACAACAATTCGGGCGATGGGAGCATGGAAGCCGTGCGCAACACGTTTCCGGAGGTAAACGTGATTGAGAATAGGTATAACGCTGGATTCTCGAGAGCCAATAACCAGGGTATACAGCTTTCATCCGGCGAATACATTTTTTTACTTAACCCCGATACCGAAGTGGAGCCGGAAGCTATCGGTTTGTTGGCGCGGTATCTTGATGCTCACCCTCAGACTGCGGTCCTGGCACCCAAGCTCTTAAACACCGATGGATCTCTTCAGATCTCCGCCTGGCAGGAACCGGGTTTGGCGCATCTGGTTTCAGAAACCTTTTTTCTTCATAAACTGATTTCGGGGGGCAATTATCCTAAAACAGCTTTTAGGAGCATATTTGAACCTGCCTCTGCCTCAGGAGCCGCTTTGTTTTTCCGGAAAAGCTTGTGCAATCAGATCGGTATGCTCGACGAGAACCTGTTCTGGATGGAGGATGTTGATTTTTGTGTGCGAGCCCGGAGTATTGGCTCGCTTGTCTATCTTCCACACGCGCGTGTAAAGCATCACATCGGCCAAAGCCAGAAAAAAAATTATAACCTGGCCATCTGTAATCAACTCTTGAGTAAATTGAAATATCTGCATAAGCGCCGGTCAAGGTTTATCTGGATGCTGGCAGCGCTTAATTGTCTGGTTTTTATCTGCACCCGGATTATTGCCTTTTCAATGGCCTCGCCCTTTGGCACTATCTACAGGCTCAAAGCAAAGGCATATCTATATAGCCTGGGGCGTTTCTGCAGGTATGCCTGTTGGGGTGATATGCGTTTAACCTAGACGTAGGCTTTCAAAAACGCAGTTTCTGTATTTGTTTCCTAAATTTGAACCATGTTTTCTCCCCATCTTCACAGCCGTATTCATTTTATCTTGAGCTGTTGCATTGCATTCCTGTTACCGTTTAAACAGTTGGGGCCTGTGCAGGTTGTGGTGTTTTGCATCGCTGCATTAATGCTCAACTGGCTGCTGGAAGGCAATTTTCGGAATAAGTTCAAAGGGATGCGCCACCGCCTGATTTTTTGCACCTATCTCGGTTTTTATTTGCTGCATGTGATCGGTCTTGCCTGGTCGGTTGATATCGATGCCGGATTATTCGATTTGCAGGTCAAATTCTCGTTTCTCATCTTTCCCTGGATTTTCTCCACACGCCCGATGAAAACAGCAGCGGTCGACAAAATATTTACCGCCTTTTTGATGGGATGTGCCCTTGCGTGTGTCATACTTCTTATCCGCGCATCTTACTACTACCTTGTCCAGGGCGAGAATAAATTCTATTATGAACAATTCTCCTGGTTTATGCACCCGAGTTATTTTTCGATGTACCTAAATTTGGGTCTGATCTATCTGATCTTTGCCTGTATTCAAAAAACGGCTAAACCCCGCGCTCTCTGGATCATGCTCATCCCTTTGTTTATTCCTGTGGTGGTGTTGTTGTCCTCAAAACTGGGTCAAATCTCTCTGGTATTGATCCTCTTGGGCTGGTTGGGTTGGGTTGTAGTCGGAAAAAGGCGATATGCCCTGGGTTTCGTGCTGTTGATCCTGTTTGGCGTAAGTATCGGGGCCCTGCTCAAATTCTCTCCTGCCATCTATGGTCGTTTGAATGGGGCCGTCCATGCATTGACTACTGGCTCAGATGACAAAACGAAGGTTGAGAGCACAGCAGTTCGGATGCTTGTATGGGGGTCGGCCCGCGAAGTTATTTCCGAACATCCTCTTTTTGGTGCAGGTACCGGCGATTCGAAGAGGGCCCTGATGTCAAAATACAAACAGGACGGAGTTACCGGCGCCTACAGCCTTAATCTGAATGCACACAATGCTTATTTACAGATCCTTGTTTCTTTGGGGCTTTTGGGTTTTCTGATTTTTATGTGTATGATGATTCTGCCCCTGATTGCCGCGTTTCGTGAACACAAAACCATTCTGGTTTGTTTCACCTTCCTGCTAAGCCTGAACCTGGCGCCAGAATCCATGCTCGAAACCCAGGCCGGGGTTATGTTTATTGGTTTTTTTGGCTGCCTCTTTGTCTTTTCCGACCAAAGTAATTTTAGATTGGTTCTGCCCTGGGCGAAGGGTGATGCTGGTCTGGGAATCGCGTAGTAGCGCTTCAACCATCCTCCGTTCGTTTGATTGGGCATCCTGTCAATCATCCGGATAGCTTAAAATGCCTAATTTTGCACCAAATCAAATCCACGTTATGATCCCATTTTCACCCCCGCGTATTGATCAGAAAATAATCGATGCCGTGACCGAAACACTGCGTTCGGGCTGGATTACTACAGGCCCCCGCACCAAACTTTTCGAAAAAAAGCTGGCAGATTATCTGGGCGTCAAACATGTACTTTGTCTAAACTCTGCCACAGCTGGCCTCGAAATCATGTTGCGTTGGTTTGGAGTGGAAAAGGGAGATGAAGTCATCCTGCCGGCCTATACCTATACTGCAACAGCCAACGTCATTATCCACTGCGGGGCAACACCTGTTTTTGTGGATGTGAACCCCGGCGATTTCAATATTTCGGTTTCTGCTATTGAAAAAGCCATTACTCCGCGTACGAAGGTAATCATGCCGGTTGATTTTGCCGGCCTTCCGTGCGATTATGAGGCCATCAATGCGCTCGTACGCAAACACGCAGCCACCTTTGTTGCCCGTGGTGAGGAGCAACAGAAACTGGGCCGGATGCTCGTGCTTGCCGATGCGGCCCATTCAATCGGGGCCATAAGCAAGGGAAAGCGTTCTGGAGCCCTTACCGATCTGTCTGTATTTTCTTTCCATGCTGTCAAAAACCTTACAACGGGCGAGGGGGGGGCCATTGCCTTAAACCTGCCTGCCGCATTCGACAATGCCCAGCTTTATGCCAAACTGTGCGTAACTACCCTCCATGGTCAGAACAAAGATGCCCTTGCCAAGATGCAGAAGGGCAATTGGCGTTACGATATTGTGGAAGCCGGTTATAAATGCAACATGCCCGATTTGCTGGCCGCCATCGGTCTCATTGAGCTCGAGCGCTACGACACAGATACCCTCATCCGCCGCCGCCATATTTTTGATTTGTATGCCTTTGCCTTTTCCCATTCGGCCTGGGCCCAGATTCCCATCTACGAAAAGGACCATGCACAGACATTTTCGTCCTATCATGTATTTCCGCTCCGGATTAAAGGTATCACTGAGGTACAGCGCGACGAGATTATTCGCCTCATTTTTGAGGAAGATGTCTCGGTAAACGTACATTTCATCCCTGTACCGATGATGAGCTTCTATAAGAAACTGGGTTATGACATTAAAAATTATCCGGTTGCTTTTGATAACTATTCACGCGAAATTTCATTACCTGTCTACTATGATCTTACGGCCGAACAAATCCAGCAAATTGTGGATGCCGTTTCAGGTGCGGTGAAAAAAGTTCTTGGGTAATGCTGAAACGGGGTTTTGACATCTGTTGTGCTCTTATCGGTATCTGCCTCTTGTCGCCCTTTTTTCTCATACTCGCTATTTGGGTATCGATTGATT
>JABDAO010000123.1 GCA_013289095.1 Bacteroidota bacterium
CCGGCCTTCGAGTGTGTCGCCAATGGCCATTTGTATGGCGGCATTGTTGGCCACAACCGTTCCTGCCATATACACACCGGCAAACATGTTCACCATGCCTTCTACTTTCCAAAATACATTACAGGCAAGCGCGCCTCCAATGAGTCTTACTTTGGCCGAAGTTTGTGCAGTGAATGATCCACCGATCTTGATCACGAACTGAGCGCTGGGGTTTCCCTTTGCGTCGAGATAAAGCGTGCCTCCGAGTGTTGAGGCAGCTCCTGTGGAGTAGACTGCCGGAATCAACGTGTCGCCACCACCCAGGGCTGTTGCAGGGAACATGGTTGCGGTTGCATTGTTGAGTTGGAGGTAGGCCGTATGCAGATCGGTCATGCATTGGCCGCTGACTCCGTCCTGATCGTGCATTTGACCGTTTACGTTTCCGAAACCGGTGCTGGATCCTCCGTCGCTGCCTACATTGCCTGTAAGTTGCGACATTGCGCCCGAGCTTGTTACAGCTCCGCTGGAGGAGAAAAGTACAAAATTGGCGGCAGTGCCGAGCGTGATCGACTGTCCGTAGTTAGCGACTGGCATTCCCAGGAGCAGGGCTGCGGTGAATGCGTGGAGTAATTTAGTTTTCATGGTTGTTAAGTTTAATGGTGTGAAAGTGGTTTCACAACCCTTGATTCGTGTTAGTGTTGAGGTGATTAAAGTTTGATGAAATGGACGAAGCGGTTTTTTTGTTTGTCTTTATTTAGGGGTTTACGATGGTATTGCCTTCCATGACAACAGCCCCTGTTCGTGCCAGGCCTCTGCCTTCAATGCTGGCCCCGGTGTCGAAGGTGATTGACTGCATGACCATAACGGTGCCTTTCATGACCGATGTCGTGCCGAAGGTTGCAGAGCTTCCGACCTGCCAGAAGATGTTCGAAGCCAGGGCGCCTCCGGCCAGGATAACCTGACGGCCAGAAGTAGTGGTGAATGAAGACGCGATTTGAATGATAAAGACGGCATTGGCATTTCCTTTGGCATCAAACGTTAAATCGCCCGATGAGATGGCAAGTGATGAGGTAGATTTATACAGACCAGGGGTGAGGGTCAGCCCACCAATGTTGCCCGAAAGCGTGACGATGTCTGTGCAGGTGCGTCCGGCAGCATCATTGTATGCCGCCGTCAGATCGAGTTTGGATTGGGTGGCAATGGCATCGTTGATATGGAGTGTTCCGGTCAGCTTTCCGGGAGGAAAACCACCGATGGAAGTGCCGGGGCTCAGGGCCATATCGCCGGTAACGTTTGTTGCGCCTGTATTGCTGATTGCAGAACCTGCAATGAGTGCCAGACTTGCAGAGCCGGCCAGAGAAACGGCAGCCTGAACGGTGGTCTGAAGTGGTACTGGCTGATTATTCGGAGCCGGGGCCGGAGTCGCCGGCGAAACAGTATCCTTTGTACAACCTGCCGTCAAAACAACAGCAATCAGTACATAGGCGAGTCGGTTTTTGGTTTTCATGATGTTGGTTTTGATGTGAATTGTACTTTGGAGGCGTGCGTTGTTGGCTAGTTGTTGCCTAAGTCTTTGAACGATTTGCCCAGGTCATCCATGCTCTGTCCGAATTCGGTTTTGAATTTTTCCCATTTATCTTTTCCCTGGGCTTTGTAGTCATCCAGTTGTTTTCTCATGTCGCTGTTTTTCAGATCAAGGGCGTCAATCTTTTTCTGACATTCGGCACTGGCTTCTTTTTTCTGGTCTTTTATCCTGTTCCTGAATTCGGCAATGCTTTTGTCATTGGCTGCAATCTTGTTGTCGGCCGTTGCCTTGAAAGTGGCAATGTCCTGGAGATAGGCATCATTGGCCTTTGCCAGATCGTTGTTAGCTTCCGAAACCTTGTTTTGTGCATCTTCCACCTTTTGTGAGGGAGAACTGCAACCCGTTAACATTGAACCGGTGATTAACCCGAGGGCTGCAAGCGTATAGATCGATTTTTTCATGAGCTTTATAAATGTTGGATTGATAGTGAATGAGGTGATTGATGCAGGCTGTTTTTTACAACCCCGAAATAATGCGCTGGAGTTCTTCCCGTGTTTTTCCAAGTTTAATCTGGAGCCTGCCGTATAGTTCATCCTGTTTGCCCTCGGCCAGCAGGAGGTCGTTATCGGTGAGCATTGCGAATTTTTGTTTGAGTTTTCCTTTTGTCTCGTTCCAGTTTCCTTTCAGTTCCATGGTGTTTTTCATTTGTTGATGTTTTATATCGGTTAATTGAGCTTTCTGGAACAAATGTATCGGGTGTGGCGTCTTGCTTTTTTTGTATTCGTCCAAAGCCTGTTTTAGCTAGCCAGGAGGGAGAAATCGTTTTTTGAGGGTTGGAAGATGGGAAAGGGGTGTGCAGGGGTTGCTGTTTAACAGGCTGCCCTCATTTATTGGGCATATCGTTCAATGCCTTCATCTAATCCCTAAATTCGCAGACCAATCACAGATCCATGGAAACACGTATTAATCAGATCAGACAAACGATAGAGCCGCTCAGGCAGGCGATCATTCATCATCCCGTTTACTCACACATAAGCGATCATGAAGATCTTCGGATCTTCATGCAACATCATGTGTTTGCTGTCTGGGACTTTATGTCATTGCTCAAAGCCCTGCAAAACAACCTCACCTGCACCACTGTTCCCTGGTTCCCGAAGGGGGTAGCCGATACCCGGTTTCTGATCAACGAGATTGTGGTGGGAGAGGAGTCGGATGTGGATGCAGACGGAGTCAGGATGAGCCATTTCGAACTGTATCTTCAAGCCATGGAGCAGTGTGGGGCCGATACGGCTCAAATAGGTCTGTTTGTAAACGAACTGAAGGCTGGAAAACAGCTGGAACAGGCTTTACTTTCAGCATCCGCGGCGCCCGAGGTCAGACGGTTTGTAAACCACACCTTCCAGGTCATAGGCACAAACAAGGCGGCGGTGCAAAGCGCAGTTTTTACCTTCGGCCGGGAGGATCTGATCCCCACCATGTTCTTGTCGTCGATAACTGATTTGAATGCCAAATCATTCGAAAATATTTCGATCTTCAAATATTACCTCGAACGTCATATCGAGGTAGACGGTGGGCACCATAGCCACCTCGCCTTGCAGATGACTTCTAACCTGTGTGGGAACGATGAACAGTGTTGGGCCGAAGCGGAGGGGGCTATTGTCGAGTCGCTGAAACGGAGGATCGGATTGTGGGATGGGATTTGTGAGGAGATTTTGAAACGCCGGGCGGTTGCCCCCGCGACTCACCCCCCGGCCCCCTCTCTCTGACGAGAGAGGGGGAGAAAAAGGTTGGACAAAACGTCGGGATTTATTCAAATGAATTCATTTGAATTCATTTGAATAAATCAGTACAAAGGCTCCCCCTCTCTGCTTGCAGAGAGGGGGCCGGGGGGTGAGTCGTCTGAACCGGAAGTATTGAAAAGCGAAAAAGTATCTTCCTGTATCTACTCAAACCGCCTCATTCGACATATTGCCCGAGGGATAGCGCATCTTCAGCGCCCTGAGCGTATCTCTTACTTCTTTTGCGATGATATAATTACGGTACCATTTGCTGTCGGCCGGCACCACGATCCAGGGCAGATGTGTGCCGCAACGTTTCAGGATTTGCTCGTATACCTTGGTGTATTCTGTCCAGAATTTTGCTTCCCGTGAATCGGATTTGTCATACTTCCATTTCTTATGCGGGATGAGGAGCCGTTCTTTGATGCGTTTTTGCTGCTCTTCGGGCGAAATGTGAAGAAAGAATTTAAGAATGATTGTGTTTGATCCCTGGAGCAACTGCTCGAAATCGTTTATCTGCTCATACCGGTCGTCGATTACCTTTTTGTCAAGCACACGGTGTACGGTGGGCACCAGAATGTCTTCGTAATGCGAACGGTTGAAAACCGAGATCATTCCTTTTGCCGGAGCATGAGGGTGTACCCTCCACAAAAAATCATGCGACCGTTCCTCCTGTGTTGGGTTTTTAAATGACTTGATGTTTATGCCCATGGGGTTCATGGATGTAAATACATCGCGGATGGTTCCGTCTTTTCCGGAAGCATCCATTCCCTGCATAATGATGAGCAGACTGTACTTCTGCCCGGCAAACAACACGTTTTGCAGATGGAAAAGTTCTTCCTTATACTGTTCGGTAGCCTTCTCGGCATCCTTACGGTGAATACCGGAGCCGGGCCCGGTCGAAACTTTATTGAGTTTGAGCATGTGATTGTTTTTTCAAAGGTAGTGAGACTGTTCAATAATCTTGTTTGGACGTGCAATGATAAGCTCGTGCTAAGGCAAAAGGTGTTTGGAGGAGGAAGAAGGGTCGATGGACGAGGGAGGAACGTGTGTGGACGAGGAAAAAGAGTCTGAAGACGAGGCATGAGTGTGTCTGGACGATGAAGAAGCGTCTGGTGCTTAGGAGCAGGGGAGTCAAGGAGTGGTATCCAGTCAGAAAGGTTGGACGCTACGCCGGTACGATAAGCGGAAATGAGAGCGTAGAATAATCTGTGCTGTTCTTAAAACACACCTGTTTTCCTCTTTCAAAATCTAATAACCCCTGGGCTTCAGCCAAAGTGAGAACCTGACGTTAGCTATTCTTGGGCTTTAGCCCAAGAATCATGCACCTGGCGTTCTCTTTTGGGCTAAAGCCCAACATTCTACAGGGTGACATACCCCGCGCTAAAGCGCTGGGTTACTTAGGATGTCTGCACCAGGAAAAATGGGAGACGCAGGAACATTTTCCTTAACGAAATGACAGTGTGCTAAAGCATGGGGTTATTAAATATGGTCAGATTCAAGGAAGTAAGATGCATTCGGTTAATGCCTTAAAAACTCACAGATAAGATTTTTGAAAATCTTCGGCATTAACTAGCACAGCTGCTTTTACAGTCTCGCGGAAATAAAAAAAGGATCATGCCCAGCATGATCCTTTTTTGAAGGTGAGTATACTGTTACGGCTTACCAGATCACCGCCCGGTCTTCCGGCTTACGGTACATCTTGTCGCCT
>JABDAO010000124.1 GCA_013289095.1 Bacteroidota bacterium
TGAAAAATTTCAGACGGAGCATACTGAAATAAAGCTGAAAATAGAAGACTTTTTACGCGAGCTGCCAGAAGCTCTCCATGCAATGGATCATCCAAGCGGGGATGGTGCAAACACCTACGTGGTTTCGAGGGCCACGCGTAACGCCGGGATCACCATGGCATTGTCGGGTCTTGGGGGTGATGAACTATTTGCCGGCTATCCGGTGTTTAAACGCACCCTGTCGCTACAGCAGAAAAAATGGGTGGGCGGATTTCCGCGTTTCATCCGCACGGGGGCAGGTAAACTGATTCAACTCACAAAACCTGGAGCGGCCTCTGATAAACTCACTGAAATTATGAAACTCGGCCGGTTTGATATCCGAGCAACCTACCCGATATCAAGGCTGATGATGCAGGATGAATCGATCGCGGCTCTTCTGGATGTGAGGACAATTCCTGCGAATCAGGTTCGGGCGCATCTCGAAAAATTCAATGTCCTTCCGGGATACAAGACACTCTCGGCTGTTTCTTTGGCCGAAATGAGTACCTATATGCAAAACATACTTTTGCGAGATGCAGATCAGATGAGCATGGCCGTTGCGCTTGAAGTGCGTGTGCCATTTCTCGATCACCAATTGGTAGAGTATGTTCTGGCCTTGCCTGATAAATTTAAATTTCCCTACAGTCCCAAAAAATTGCTGGTTGATGCTGTTCCGGGCATGCTCCCCCCGGAACTGGTGAACAGACCGAAAATGGGTTTTACACTGCCATGGAAACATTGGCTGAGAAATGAGCTTCATTCTTTTTGTGCAGAAAAGCTCACAGCCCTGGCCTCAAGGCCTGCTTTTGTCCGGGAGGAAGTACTCCAGCTGTGGAACTCTTTTCTAGCCGGTGATCCCCGTGTAACTTGGCCAAAAATCTGGTACCTTGTAGTTCTTGAATTCTGGTTAAACGAACATAGGATCGATGCCTAGAAAAACAATCCTCGTCTTTATTGACTGGTATCTGCCAGGATTTAAGGCAGGAGGGCCGATCACCTCGTGTTCAAATGTGGTTGAACACCTCCGCGATGAGTTTGATTTCCGAATTGTAACCCGAGATACGGATTATACTGATTCCAGTCCATATTCTGGAATTGTTTCCAATACGTGGATCAGATTGGCAGATGGAACCCCGGTTTATTATTTTTCGAAGGAGCAGCTTACCCGTAAAAATATTTCCAGACTTATATCCGAAACACCTTGTAGTGTCGTTTATTTGAATGGCATCTATTCTCGTTATTTCACTGTGATTCCTTTACTGCTCCTGAAGAAACATGCAGGAGTTCGGGTGGTGGTTGCTGTGAGAGGAATGCTGGCGCAAAGCGCACTCAACGTGAAAAAAATAAAGAAGACTGCGTTTCTCATGTTCGTGAAACGAATGCGTCTGTTCCGTCAGGTGATTTTCCATGCGAGTACAGAGATAGAAAAAAGAGATATTGAGCGGGTGTTTGGTCGCTTAAATACGGTATCTGTAGCTCCTAATCTGGCATCTGTTAGTATACCGGGGGTAAACCCACAACGTTTTAAAACCTCTGGTGAGCTATCGCTCATCAGTATTGCACGGATTGCGCCTGAAAAAAATCTTCTTTTCGCGTTGCACATATTGTTGGGGCTGAAAGGCCTGAAGATAACATTTGATATTTACGGCCCTATCTACGACACCGAGTATTGGAAACAATGCACAGACCTGATCGCTTTGATGCCCTCATCAATTGTCATCAGGTATCTAGGGAGTATTGAAAACAACAAAGTGCAGGAGACATTGGCCAACTATCAATTTCTCTGGATGCCCACCCAGGGAGAAAATTTTGGACATATTATCCTGCAGGCGTTTAGTGCAGGTTGCCCGGTGATCATCAGCAATAAAACGCCCTGGACAGGTTTGCGGAACATGAATTGCGGTTGGGATCTTGGGCTTGACAATGATGCCGCATTTCAAGATGCCATCCGGGAAGCCATTGACATGAACCAGCAGCAGTTCAATTTGCTTTCTGAGCATTCGTTTCGCTTTGCACTTCGCTATCTTTCAGATAAAGAAAACGAGGAAGCCAATCGAAAATTGTTCAGGTGATCGCTGTGAAGAAGACCAACGCAGTTTAGATTAACAAAACGAGTAACTTTGCCTCATGCAGCAAACCGATTTGACAACATACAGCAAAGGTGGATTTCATCCCGGTGCAGGCTTTGTTAAACGCATGCTCTGGTTTTGTGTTAATGCCTGCTTTTTTACAACCTATTTCCCGTTCAGCGGTCTAAAAATATGGATACTCAGAATTTTTGGGGCGCGTGTAGGCGAGGGGCTCGTTCTAAAGCCGGCAGTGAACATCAAATATCCCTGGAAACTAACCATCGGAAATCATGTGTGGATTGGTGAAAAAGTGTGGATCGATAACCTCGCTCAGGTAACCATTGGCGATCATTCCTGCCTGAGTCAGGGGGCCTATATTCTTTGTGGAAATCACAATTTCAGAAAAAGTTCGTTCGACCTGATGACCGCCCCCGTTACCCTCGAAGCAGGTGTGTGGATTTGTGCCAGGGCGGTTGTTTGTCCGGGTGTCATTTGTCATTCTCATGCTGTACTTACTACGGGTTCAGTTACAGGAGGCAATCTGGAGGCCTATTCAATCTATCAGGGTAATCCTGCCCGGCGCGTGAAAGAACGGAAACTGGAATGAAAATATCGATCATCACGGTTTGCTACAACAGCGAGGCCACCATTGAACTAGCGTTGTGTTCTGTGCTCTCTCAGAATCATCCTGATCTTGAATACATTGTTATCGACGGCGGGTCTGCAGACAAGACCTTGGAAATTATCCAAAAATATGCAGATCGGATTCACTGCGTGATTTCAGAAAAGGATGAAGGTATTTATTATGCCTTGAACAAAGGCATAGCGATGGCTACGGGTGATATTGTCGGGATCCTGCATTCAGATGATTTTTACGCATCCGATTCGGTACTGGCTGCCGTAGCAAGGGCAATGGAAGATCAGTGCATCGATGCCGTCTATGGCGATCTGCAGTATGTATCAAAGGAGGACTCCGAAAAAGTAACCAGAAACTGGATTTCGGGAAGCTATCAGGAAGGGATGTTCCTGAAAGGGTGGATGCCTCCACATCCATCATTTTTTGTACGACGCTGCTGTTATTTTCGTCTTGGCGTATTCAATACCACGTTTCGCTCGGCAGCAGATTACGAACTGATGCTGCGCTTTATTCATAAGCACAAAATCAGATTATCCTATCTGCCCCAGGTACTCGTAAAAATGCGTGTTGGCGGCAAGAGTAATCAATCACTTTTCAACCGCCTCCGCGCGAATCGGGAAGACCGGCTAGCCTGGAAAGTGAATAACCTCCAGCCCGGTTTATGGACGCTTACGCTGAAGCCTTTGTCAAAGCTGATACAGTTTTTTTCATAAACTGATCTGAACTCACAGAATGCAGGAATTTAATCAGAATTTCAGCCTGACCATCTTCTTCCGGTGACCGTTTGTGTGCGAGTGACTGGCAACTCCTTTTCGTCTGTACCAGCGACCTCTAAACACATAACTGAAATTAAAGGTTGTAAACATATAGGAGTCGTTGTGGGTTGGGTCTCCGCGTTTGCTACCGGGCTGGTAATTAGCCTCTACACCCGCAGGGAGGTCGAGTTCAGTGCTCCGGTTTGAAAGGGCCACGGCTATTGGCGAGGTCAGTTTGCTTGTGGGAGGGTATCTGCCACTTACATCGTCCAGATAATCGGTAAACGTCGTCCTCCAGCAGAAGTCCCACCCGATTCGGTAATATCTTTTCCAGGTAAAGTAACAACCGATACTGGCCGGTATTGCCATACAATAGGTGGCATAAGGCTTTACCTCTCCTTCGGTTTTTAATGGGCGCAGGTCATACCACGTTCCTTCATAATAGGCCTGAGGATTGTGATGAAACACCGCTACACCCAAACCCACATAGGCTCTGAAGGTATTTGTATACGCATAGCTATGGCCAATGTCCTCGTTGGTATAGAAATAAACTTCGCCTTGTAGGGCGAGTTCATTGATATTGTTTCTAAAACTCAGGTTTCGGTCATGCCGGCCGGGGTTTGTGCTTAAGGCGTCGCTACCGGCAATCCGTCCGTAATTATAACTCAGCATGACCGAAACATTTTGCCACCAGGCATAGCGAACAAAAGCTCCTGTACTGAGCTTTGTTTCCCCTAATTGCATATCGGGTACAAAATTTCGGCGGGTTCCCGACTTGCCCCCAATATCACCCAGATAATCAGATGCTCCGATTTTTACCCCGGCATCCCACAAAAATTGGGAGAAGGCATGAGATGAGAAGACCACAAGAAACAGGAGAAGAAAACCGTTCTTCATAGAGGTTCAAGAATAGGAAAATGAGGCTTCGGGAAAATACGAATTTCCTTTCTGATCAAAAAAACATATAAAAAAAAATGTTAATATTAAATAGGGCTCACTCAAACGCCACAAATGTTTATACCTATTGAGTTGTAGAGGCGAAATACTCAACTAGGTGCAAGACATTTGTTGAAATAGACTCAAAACGCTTGCAGATGATAAGACGAAAATCGGTTCAACAGGGAGTTCTCTTCTCCACGCCCTTTGAACAAGAATTAGATCCAGCGAATAGGTGGGTGAAATTTGCAGAGATAATCCCTTGGGATGAATTGAACAGTTTCTACCTAAGTCGAATGAATCAGACTATGGGTGCTGGCATCAAGGATGCACGAATAGTTCTTGGTGCACTCACACTCATCATTAAACACCATGAAGAGCTTAGTGATGAAGGGACAATTGAAAGCATTCAGGAGAACCTTTACATGCAGTATTTTTTAGGCCTTCCCAGTTTTAAGAAGGACGCTGTTTTTGCTCCAAGTCTTTTTGTGGAGATTCGTAAGCGCTTGGGGTTGGATTACTGGCAGG
>JABDAO010000125.1 GCA_013289095.1 Bacteroidota bacterium
AATAAATAAACTGCGACATGATAATCTGCTCTCCCGGCTCATCAATCACGCCGTTTCGGTTGTTATCAATTCCATCGTGCGGATCGGCCAAAGGGCCTTGAAAAAAGTCGCATCCACAAGCAGGAGGCTGACATCCGTAAGTACCGGTTCCAAGACCACCGGTACCATCGCAGGTAGCGCCGTTATAGGTATAACCAAGTCCGCGGGTTACATCACATCCCACAAAATCGTCGGAGTACAAACCAAGGTCCATATCAATCCACTGTCCGAACCAGGTTTTATCCATGGCATAGCTCGAGCGGTTTATGATTTTGTACTTATAGAAGGTCATGTCGTTGATCTCGTCGTTGGTAGAAAACGCGAAGGCTACGGCCTGTACTTCCAGACCAATAGCCTGGGCATTGGTCTCGGTGTGGATATTTCCCTTGTCGTTAAACACCCACCACATGGCAAAGTCGCCATATAACCTCCAGCCGCAGGGCTGAGTTCCGGTTAAGTCAAAATACGGATAATCGCCGGTGGTCGGGTCGTAAACGCCATCGTTGTTATTGTCGAAAAAAGGAGCGAGGTAATGCGCTTCATTGTAAGATGGATTACCCTGCCAAGGCCAGGTGGTAATCGAAGCCGGGATAGAATATCCGGCATACTGCGGATCAGAAGGGTTCTGGAACCATCCTTTATATTTCTCCACATCGCTCAGGTAAACCGAATAGTGGTGATCCCAGTTATTACATTCTGTTCCATTGATAGACACACTTACGGTATCAAGTGCACCGGGCCAAAAATCGTTTCCGTTCTGACGATACGTCTGGGCGGCCACTTTTAACTGCCCGCCGGCATCCAGACCACCGATCCACAGCGATCCTGCAAAAATGGAATATACTTTCCCGCCTATAGGCACTTCGTACTTTGCAGAGATCAGATCCCACCACATATCGCCTCCGGTAAGTATCCTTGCACGCACGTTATTGATTGCCATATCATCCTGAGTGGCGCCAGGAGAGCAGGAATTATCCAAAGGATGAACATTGGTGTTCATTCCTTTTGCTTTACCGATTTCCTCCCGTGAATACGTGTTGAGACTTATAACAGCGCTCAGGAGAGCGGTTGTGAGATATTTCAGATTTTTCTTCATTGTCATCTTCGGTTAGTAGTACGTCGGTTATCAGAAGCTAAGTTGTACACCAAGACGAATCCTTCTGGGGAGACTGTAATTAGCTGGATCGTTTACTTTTAAACCATACAAATCGCGGAACGACTGCTGGCTTGCCTGAGCAGCAATAACGCCTTGGGCGCCCGGATCATTCAGGTAACCATCATCATTCGGGTTACCGGTATAGCGGTATACTTTCAGAATATTTACGGTATTCAACAGGTTCAGTACAGAAATGTAGACATTCATCACAGCGGCCTTTTTCTGGGTTCCTTCTTTTTTTCCGCCCCAGGTCAGGTCAATATTTTTATCAATCCGTAAATCCAAACGGTACTGCCATGGAGTACGTGCCCCGTTGATCTGACCGGCCAGTTCGGTACGGTAGGCTACACCCAGGTTACCCTGTGCATTGGGTGTTGCATTCATTTGTTCGCTGTAGGGAGTACCGGAGCCCAGACGGGCTGTTAAATTGGCGCCTACGTTGTTCAGCAGTTTGATTGTTTTGGAAGCATCCCCCTTGCCCTTGGTCCAGACGGGGCCGTGATAAACACCTCCGGCTCCAAAACGGTAATCGACATTTAACAAGATGGCATGACGTTGGTCGAAATCGAGTGGAATCGTGGTACGCAGGTTTGGTGAACCGGTATTCACCAGGTTATACCCGTCGGCAACACCCGAACCAGTACCATCGGCAAACTGTAGGGTGTAACTTGCTTTTACGGCAACTCCGTTTGTACGGCGCAGGTCATACGAAGCGGTGAATCCTTTTACAGTTCCAAAGTCGATATTGTCCCAGCTCAGGTAACTTACCGGATACGCATCGTTCACCTTGGTAATCTGGATCATATCGCGCATCTCGCGGTAGAAGGCCGAAAGGGTGATGGAAGAGTTTTTCTTCTCGTTCAATACCTGGGTAAAGCCAAGTTCGTAGTCGGTGGTACGCTCGGGCTTTAGGGCCGGGTTGTTCAGGATATTTCCCTGTACGCTTTGAATAAAGAGATAGTCAACAGGGTTCAGACGGTTGATCGGGTCATCGCCGTTGATACCGCTTTGGCTGGGGCGTTGGGTAAGCACGTCGTAGTGTGCAAAGAAGTTGGCCTGTTCAGAAATCGGGAAGGCAAAGGCAATACGCGGCATAAAGTTAACCTGGGGAACATAGGGCGTAAACGCGGTAGCATCAACAGATTTCTGGTTCGGATTTACCAGCCAGGGGGTGATTGTTCCAGAAGAAGTGTTGTTGGTGATTTTTGAAAGATCGGTAACAACCGTACCATTCTGGTCATACCAGTTGTTTCCGTTTCTGTAACCTACTACAGCAGTAGGGTTTGTAATAGAATTTACGTATACCACGTAATCATTGCCAATGTTAGAGGGTTTGGTATAACCGGGAAACTGGTTCTCGTTTATTTCACCTGCGGTCTTGGCGTCATACATAAGGTATTTGTCCTTCAGCATCATTTCGTTGGCATCATACCTGTCGATACGCACCCCGACGTTGAATTTGATATCACGGAAATCGAATTTATCCTGGATATAACCCGACATGTAGATTGGCCTGAAAGCCGGTATCGGTCGGGTATAGTTTCCATTGGCATCGGTTGCGGTAAAGAACTGATCAAAGGTAGGGTTCCCGCTCGATTTGGTTCCGTCATAATTATACCCAAAATATTTAAGGTAAGGATAGGCATTCGATCCTCCGTTGTTCAACAGATTGTCGGCGCTGAACATGCTCATTTTGAATGTGCTTGGCGCATACGAGTCAACATCAATCCAATTGGTCCCATTCTGGGCCATACCCAGGGCTTGACGCAGGCTTTTGTCGAACTGAGTCTGGGTAGATGCATCAGACAACCGGTTGAAATAGAAATAGTCATAGGTTCCGCCCGGCACCATAATCGGATGAGCCGTATCGAGCTGGGTCAGATGGAAGTTTGTAAGGTTACGCATCAACGTCCATAACGAAGTAGCTGCAATGCTGTACTCGCTTTCTGCACGTTCATCGTATTCAAAACCTACCTGTATGGCATGGTCTTTAAAGATATCTGCCGAGAAATTGGCACGGATAGAGGTTTCGGCCTGAACCACCTGGTTATAATCCTGATAAGGGTTGCTTGATCCTGTTCCATACCAGAGCGAGTAGATCGTCGGGGGGTGGTCGCCGTTGAGCAGTCCTTGTCCCTGTTGAACCTGTGCACCGTTCACGACATTCTGTGCGCCTACATAGTTGTAATAAGCCGATGTATAATTGGCATCCAGCGGGTTGAGTGCACTGGGCGTAAATTTAAGTACCGAATCTGATTGACCGTTCTGAACCATACCGGTTATCCGTTGCCCGTTGTAATCAATTGCTTTAAAAGTAAAATCATTGGGATTGGCCTTTGCAAAAACCTGGTTGAATTGCCCGATGTACCCATAATCGAAGAAATTGTTTTGATGTACGGGGTCTTGCTGAATCTTGTTATATACACCGTAACCTGCCTGGATGGTATAATAAGCGTTGGTGATGTTAGAAGTCGACTTGTCTTTATCTTCCTTCGACATAGGCGCAGACTCACCAAATTTCTGAGTCACCTTGGCATAGACCCTCCAGGTGGTTTCTATATATTCGGGGTTGTTGGCCGAATTAAAAAGTGCATTTTCAAGCACAAATTGGTGCTGGTCATTGTAGTCGATAGATCCTCCAAGCGTGAAATACACATTTGTACTTGGTTTGTAATCTATTTTTCCGGCAAGCTGAAACTCTTTGGCCGACATGTTCTGGCGATAATCGATATGCTGCAGATCGCTTTGGGTCACGAATTCGGCAGTTGGCACATACCCTATTCCCTGGGCAGCCGGGCGGATGGGGGTTTGCTGGATTTGCTGCAGCAGGGCGTCGTTTACTTTCCACATCCCGATAGCCGAAGGGTTCGGATCTTTCTGATAGGTTGTTTCACCCGAAACAAAGAAACCAATCACCGAATTTTTTACTCCGGGATTTGCCGTGTCTTTTTTGGTGACAAGCGGACCACCTACGCTAAAACCAAGATCGTTGTATCCAAAGGCATCCAGAAACTGGGAGCTGATGGCTTCCACCCCGCCGAAAAATTCGCTCTGAGGTCCGCGGGTTGTGATCGAAACCACACCACCCGTTGCATCGCCATAGGCAGCAGGAACACCTCCGGTGATCACGCTCACCTGCTCAACACCTTGTTGTGGAACGCTGGCCGATCCTATTACTTTCTCGCCATCAACATAATAAGAGGTGCCTGCATCGCGGGCGCCGCGCATATTGAGCTTGGCTCCGGCATCGCTCTGGTACACACCAGCCGTTGTTGCTGCAACTGAATTCACGTCTTTTGCTGCCATTGCCTGATATTCCTCGCGGGTTACGGTTCCCCCGGTTTTTGTATCCGGGTCGATAAGCGGCACTTTATACTGTACAATATCAACACCTTTCAGTTCTACACTGGCTGGAGCAAGATCAATATTCTGGTAAGACGTCTTATCAGCAGAAACCTGTACGCCTGCGATAAGTTTTGGCTGATACCCTACGTAGGAAGCCTTGAGGTCGTATTTGCCCGGGTTCAGCGGCTTGATGATAAATTCTCCGTTTATATCGGTGTTGGTACCCGCCACCAGCGCTCCGTTCGACTGAACAACAACGGTGGCAAAAGGA
>JABDAO010000126.1:0-3698 GCA_013289095.1 Bacteroidota bacterium
CATTGACATTTCTACCGGCAAGGCCGAAATTCATGCAATCCCTGCAAAATTTGCCCCACAGGCTATTGCCGCCGTATATGGTTCGAACAGACTGCTGATTGCCGGAAATTTGCGCAATACAGACAACGGTTCGAATGAAAGCGAACCCCATCTGTTCTCGATGGATCTGATGAACCCCAACGATCCTGCTGAAACAGGTACAGATCATATCTTCAATCAGCAAGGTGGCAGGTACATCTTCACAGATATAGCCCCAGGACCTGAAGGTAATGTGGTGATGAGTGGATATCACCTGTTTGAGGACAGTTGGAAAGATTCCCCAGCAAACCTCAATTACCCCTGGCTGAGTACCGCTGCAGAAGAAGGATACGGGGCCTGTGAACAATCAACGCCAGCAACCCTCGACCGCTTCCGTGTAGCCGACGATATGACGACATCGGAAGTAGGACGAATGACCATTTCTTCGGATGAGGTTTCAATTGTTGAGAAACACCAACATGAAACAGGCATTCAAAGCTGCGATTACCCAGAGTTCAGAACCGCACCTTCAATGGTAAAAGGGTCGGATGATCTCCCATACAAGATCTATCCAAACCCAGCCAGCACACTCATTTATGTTGACTACGCAGCCCAGCCAAACGATGTGGTTGAGTTGAACATGAGCAGCATGAACGGAGCCTTGGTCTTCCGGAAACGGTTGCCCGATACAGGCACTGCCATCGTAAACGTGTCTGAAATTCCAGCAGGCATATATATGGCTGACCTGTTGGTGAATTCTACCAGCTTGGGTAAACAAAAACTCGTTATCAATCACTAAAAACAACTAAACCAGAGGGTGTTTATTTAAATAAAAAAGGATGCTGCGGCTTTGAAGAGCGGCAGCATCCTTTTTTATGGAAGCGCGGACATTCCACCAACTACGAGTTGCCCAATCAATCTTTTCAGAAAGGCCGTATTGACAGGGGTTGAATCTAGTCACACGAGATAAATGCGCGAAATAAAAACGGAGCCTGGTAAAACCAGCCCCGTTTTTTACACTCAAATAAAATTGACTGAAAATTACAGAAGTTGTAATCTTAGCGCTGGTTTTCTTACCCGGTTTGTGTAGCACTATCTGATGTTTGACCTGTTCCTGTTGGAGGAGGGTCGCCGGCGGCTTTAGTCACAACCTTCCCCATATGGCTAATAAATTAGGGATGAGTGTAAAGACGGGAAAAATAAACCAACAGATAAATGTCGGCCATTTCAGTAGCGAATCCTCTTCATCTACTATGTCAGATCTCTGTAGAGTTTCAGAATACCTTCAACAAATGAACTCCACAAAAAGCGTTTCTTTTCTGTGCGAATATTGGCAATGAATTCTTCAGAGCGCTTCTGATCATAGAAATCGGCTATTGAATAAGCGATGGCTTGGGCATCAACGGGCGTTACGTAACCCACCACCTGATGCGGAACAATTTCTGCCAACCCCCCTACCCGGGTTACAAGCATAGGTTTATCAAAATGATAGGCAATCTGAGTGACCCCGCTTTGTGTGGCGCTGCGGTAGGGTTGTACTACCAGGTCGGCTGCCGAGAAATAAAGCCTTACTTGTTCAGATGGGACGTAGTGTGTGTGCAGAATCACGGAGTCATGCAGATTGAATTTATTAATCAGATCTTCGTATGGTTTTGAATCTTCGTAATACTCTCCCGCAACAAGGAGTTTGACCCCGCTTTTTTTGACCCCTGCATCGCCCATTGCTTCCAGCAGCAGATCGAGGCCTTTGTACTTCCGAATGAAACCAAAAAAACAAAATATAGCGGTCTGTTTCAGGCAATCCCAACTCCTTTAGGGCTTCCCCACGATCTACTGCAGATCCAAACTGATCATAGAGCGGATGTGGCAAAAACACCTTGTGCCTGTTCTGTGTAAAATGACGCAAATCGCCAAGCACCGACGATGACATGGCTATAAACCCCTGGCAGGAGCGGACGAAATAACCGGTAAAAAGAGCATCCCCAAAACGTTTCTCGTGCGGAATGACATTGTCGGTGATGGCAATAATCTTGCTGTGTTTACGAAGCAAACGCGCCAACGTTCCAAGACACGGGCCCATAAAAGGCAACCAATAACGCAGGATGACAAGATCGGGCTTTTGACGTTTTATCCTTCGGGCTGTTGCAAACCAGTTGATGGGATTGATGGAATTCAGACAAGTCGTTATTTTAAGATCTCCGGGCCCCTTGCCTGTCTCGAATTGTGTCTTGCCCGGGAAAAGAAACGAAGGATACTGGAGAGAAAACGAATAAATCTGCGTCTCATGCCCGGCCACAGTCAAAGCCCGGCACAGCGCCTCGTTGAAGTTGGCGATTCCTCCGCGTAAGGGATAAGCCGGACCGACAATGATTATTTTCATACACTAAATGCCGACAAGAACAACGATAGCCCGAATAGCTGAAAAGTGAGAGGCATTGAAAACTACTCACCCACTCTTTTCTCAATCAAATAATTATTACGGATGGGTGAGTTTCTCGCAATCATCTCGCCCAGGAAACCGGCCAGGAACATCATCGTTCCCATCACCATACAAGTAAGTGCGATAAAAAACGAAGGACGTTCGGCCAGTTGTCGGGCTGGAATATGGTTATATACATGAATCAGTTTTACAATGCCCAGATAAGCGGATGAAAGAAAACCAACAATAAACAGGAGTGTACCGATTGCCCCAAAGAAATGCATGGGACGTTTTCCGAATTTAGATACAAAGGTAATGGTCATCAGATCCAGAAAACCGTTTACAAAACGCTCCATCCCGAATTTGGTGACCCCATATTTGCGTTCCCGGTGCTGAACGGCTTTCTCTGTGATCTTTGTAAAACCGGCCCATTTGGCAATCACCGGTATGTAGCGGTGCATCTCTCCATAGATCTCAATGCTTTTCACTACTTCACGCCGGTATGCTTTCAGCCCGCAGTTAAAATCGTTGAGACTGATGCCGCTCATCTTACGGGTGGCCCAGTTGAACAGCTTGGTAGGGATAGTCTTGGTAAGGGGGTCGTAGCGTTTTTTCTTCCAACCGCTTACAAGGTCCCACTTGCCTTCGGTAATCAGGCTGTACAGTTCTGGTATTTCATCCGGACTGTCTTGCAAATCGGCGTCCATCGTGATGACTACATTGCCCCGGGTGGCTTCAAACCCAACGTTGAGCCCTGCTGATTTGCCATAGTTGCGCCGAAACTTGATGCCTTTGATGGCCGGGTTAGCCTGAGACAAATTTTCGATGATTGACCAGGAACGATCCTTGCTTCCATCGTCCACCAGAATCACTTCGTAGCTGAAGTTATGCTCCAGCATCACCTTGGCAATCCACTGGCAAAGCTCGGGAAGCGATTCTTCTTCGTTAAATAAAGGTATTACAACAGAAATATCCATCAGTGGGGAGGCTGGTCGGTGATGTTATCGAAAGGGGGGCGTTCTTTTTTGATGAAAATGGAACAAAGCAGGGTGATGATGGTTCCCATAAACATGTATCCAACCAAGGTGAGCAGGAACATGGGAATCGGGGCAAACATCATCCGTGCATATTTTTCGGCCACGGTGATCTGTTCCTCGGTCATTCCCTTTTTTGCCCATTCTTCCTGAATTTTCGCCATCATCCCGTCGTAATCTATCGAGATAACCTCGGCGCTGACATCACCAGTTACGATATTACAGAT
>JABDAO010000126.1:3708-4740 GCA_013289095.1 Bacteroidota bacterium
GGTGTGATAACTTCCGAAACTACCTAAACTCCGTGTCAAATCCCAAATCCCAATTGCCAAAACCCAATTCCTTTCCATTCTTCCTGAATTTTCGCCATCATCTCGTCGACAAACCCCGGGTTGAAATATTTCATGTAAATAGGCACAAAGATGGCAAGCAGGATACTTGTAAACAAGGAAATAAGCACACCGGACCCTACGCTTCCACCAAAATCTATATACCCTCCATTTATCTTATCCCGGTAGTTTAATGTACCCACAACAATACCGGCTGCCAGGAAGAGATAGCCAAAGTACTGTACACCACTCCCGTACTTGCCGGTAATAAAGAGTACAACAGAGAAAATAATGAGTGTAAACCCCGAAAGCAACCCAAAAATAACGGAGTTCGAGAGCTTGCTTTGTTTTTTTTGTTCCATGGGAGGCTGATTAAGCCCCCAAATATAGGGAATAATGGAAAGGAATTGGGTTTTGGCAATTGGGATTTGGGATTTGACACGGAGTTTAGGTAGTTTCGGAAGTTATCACACCAGGATGGAGCTTGGCTGACGGTTTTAGTGCCTCAGGGAAAGTAACTGCTTTTAAACCTTGAACCTTCGCTAAATTCTTGACCTCGTTGCAAACAAAATCCCAATTTCCAAATATTTTTTGCTCCGAATGGTAATTTATGTATTTTTGCGCCGGGTAAGTCTTATACGACCAGCTCCTGTTGACTCCTCCAGGTCGGGAACGAAGCAAAGGTAAATGGTTGAGCGGTGCGATATAAGTAGCTTACCCATTTTTTGTGCCTTTTAGTGATGGTTCAGAGTGATATGAAAGTGGTTATCCTCCCTTGTAATCGAAAAGGAAAGTAATGCGTGTTCAGAAAAAGTGTGGCTCCTGGTTTGAATGAGCTACTCGGAGTATTAGAATTTCACGTAGCTCAATTTTATACGATACATTGATCTGTGGTTGAGAGTACCAGCCTGGCAATTTATTTTCTTTCAGCAATTTTTATCATCGCCTTCTTATTTTAAATTAAAATTACAAAAC
>JABDAO010000127.1 GCA_013289095.1 Bacteroidota bacterium
GCCGGCAACAATGAGAACGGAAAGCGCTGTCAAAACAACGTTCAAATGTACTTCGGGGTTGCTGAACATGCCCGATCCTCCGGGCGGCATTAGTGATGACACCAGTTCAAGCAGGCCAAGACCGGCCAGCAAACCCAGATATCCTGCAATGGAGGTGAGAAAGATCGATTCCATGAGCAGTTGTGCCATGACTGATAACGGAGTTGCGCCGAGCGCACGTTTCACCCCGATTTCCTTTGTTCGTTCCTTGACAACAATAAGCATAATATTGCTTACCCCGATCACACCGGCTATCAGGGTTCCGATCCCCACAAACCAGACCAGCCAATTGATCCCTATAAACAAGCCATTGATTTTATTGAATTCCTTTTCCATGTTCCAGTGACCAATCGCCATACGGTCGTCGGGTGAGATGTTGTGTCGCTTTCGGAGCAGGACAAGGGCATTTTCTTCTGCCTCCGAAGCCGGGACATTGTCCTTAGACCGGATACTGAACCAGCCGACCTTGTTCCCAAAATTAAAAGCATACTGAAATGTAGAGAAGGGTATAAAAATTTGTTGTGCCTGCTCATCAGCCTTGGTCGAACCAGAGGGCGTGGTCACCCCAACTACTTTGAAATATATTCCGTTGATACAGATCCATTCGCCGATGGGGTTTGTATCTTTTTCGAAGAGGATTTCTTTTGCCCGTTTACCAATAACGGCAATCTTTCTTTTTTCGCGAATGTCAAGATCGTTGATAAAACGGCCGGAGCTTACATTGGTCGACTCGATGGTGGTGAATGCAGGCAATTCGCCCAGCACGGCAAAGACGCCGGTCTTTATCCCTCGGGTAACATTGTTACTGCCTTCATAATCGCCAAGCTGACCGGCAGGAGCAACCGAAGCCAGACCGTTTATCTGAAGCAGGGCCGTGACATCGTCGTTTGTAAAACTAAATGCCCTGCCTGGTTTCAGGCCCTGATAAGGTTTACTTGTTTTTTGAGTCCACATAAAAAAACTGTTAGTGGCCGACCCCTGAAAATCGCGCATCACACCTTTGTGAAGCCCGTTACCGGCGCCCAGCATGATGACCAGCATCAGGATGCCCCAGAATACGCCAAAGGCCGTGAGTGTGGTCCTTAGTTTATTCTTTTTAATGGTGGCAAAGATCTCCTGCCAGTTATCCTGATCAAACATGATGTTCCTTTTTCAATTTATTATTCGTCCCTGAGTGCAATGACCGGTTCAATCCGGGCGGCGCGCATGGATGGGAACAGCCCTGCCAGCGCACCTGCCACAATGAGCAGGATGGTTGCATACAACGCAACCTGCAGGTCTACTTCGGGGTGTTTGAAAAAATCGCCTTCAACACCCACTACATTGGCAAGCTCAATGACCCCGATACCCAATACCAGCCCAATATAACCGGCAACTCCGGTAATCACAATAGACTCCATAAGGATAAGCCCGACGATCGAAAAGGGAGAAGCACCCAATGCTTTGCGTACCCCGATTTCCTTGGTGCGTTCTTTCACTACGATCATCATAATATTGCTAACCCCAACAATACCGGCAATAATAGTCATACACCCGATAATCCAGACAAAGAGTGTGATTCCGTTTAATACGTCCATGACCTGGTGATACCTGATCATGTTGTTATCGGCATTGATGGCTTTTTCGTCCTTGGGGTCGAAATGGTGTTTGGCGGCAATCAGGTTTACGGTCTGCCGAAGTATCGCTTCGCTCTCCTCGCTGGTTGCATTGCCAATGCTGGCCCATACGAGACCGATATTCTGTTTGCCGTTGTATGCTTTTTGTGCGGTAGAAAGCGGAATATACAGGCGGTTCATGTCATCCCGGCCCGAATCGTAAAACACCCCGACTACCTGATAGGGGATTCCATCCACATCGACATATTTTCCGATCGGTTCTTCGTTCTTAAAAAGTGTTTTTGCCACAGGTTCGCCCATGGAGCACACCTTTCGGAATTCACGGATATCAATATCGTTCACAAAACGCCCCTTGACCATAAGTGCGTTTTCAAGGTAGTGGTGGTCTGGCAGGCAAGACCTGACCATGAAGGCCCCATGTTCGTTGCCATAGGATACCGTGCGCATCTGCCGTGCGCCATAAGAAGCAGTGATATGATCTACTCCAGGAATTTTTGTACGGATCAGTTCATAATCCTCGTTGGTGAGTTGTATGGTCCTTCCAAGCTTCAGGCCTTGATACGGCAGGCTCGTTTGCCCTCCCCGGATGCTGATCGAATTCTCGGCATCGTTCGAAAACTGGGCTTCTGCTCCATTGCTCAACCCTTTTCCGGCGCCCAACAAAATAATAAGGATAAAGATACCCCAGGCCACACTAAAGGCCGTGAGAAATGTCCGCAGTTTGTTTTTGCTGACCGTATTCCAGATTTCCTGCCATTTGTCGGGATCAAACATGGGTTCTGTTCGGCGTGTTGTTTAATGTTTGCTGTGCAGTGTTCATCTGGATCAGCTCACAATCAGCCCGTCTTTCAGGCGGATCACCCGGTCTGTCATCCGTGAGATATCGTCCTCATGCGTCACAATTACAATCGTGATGCCTTGCTTGTTGATGTCTTTAAAAATGTCCATCACCTCACCCGATGTAATCGAGTCGAGGGCTCCGGTCGGTTCATCGGCAAAGATTACTTTGGGCTGACCAATCAATGCCCTGGCAATGGCCACTCGTTGTTTCTGCCCGCCCGAAAGCTCGTTGGGTGTATGTTCCGCCCAATCTTTCAGGCCAACCCGTTCGAGGTATTGGAGCGCAAGTTTGTTTCGTTCTTTCCGGCCTACTTTCTGATAATAGAGCGGGAGGGCCACGTTTTCGGTGGCGCTCTTGAATGAAAGGAGGTTGAAGGATTGGAACACAAAACCCAGAAACCGGTTACGGAGTTGTGCTGCTTTTTTCTGTGAAAGATTTTTCATCAGCAAATCATTCAGATGATATTCGCCGGCATCATATTTATCGAGAAGGCCAAGAATGTTGAGCAGGGTTGATTTGCCCGATCCCGACGAACCCATGATAGACACAAACTCCCCCTGACGGATATGCAGGTCTATGCCCTTGAGTACAGGCATGGTGTTTTTACCGATGGTATACGACTTGCTGATTTGGCGGAGACGGATCATGCCCGGGATGGTTCAGGTTAACTTGAAGGCCTGAAATTACTTCAATTTGGGGGAATGGTGTGTACCGTCTGTCAAGAAATGAAACCGATTGACCGCCGAACAGGTTTTTAGGAAGGTTACTGGGCAATGAGTTTACCGTCACAGATAAGGTCAGGGCCTGAAAAGACACGGAAAAAGTAGATCCCCTGGGGTAGGTTGTTTCGTTGAATTTCGAACATAGAACCGGAGCAGGGTTGATCGCTTATCTTTTGCCCGATCTCAGAATAAAGCTCTATGTGCCCCTTCTGAATAGGCCCGGTTGCTGATACCTGTATGGTCACGGCATCAGAAAAGGGGTTTGGATACACACTTACATGGGCTTGAGTAACAGGGGTAAAGATGCCGGCAACACCGGTCCAGGATGCAATATACAATGCACTTACGTTTCCGGCGAAGGTGAAGGCCCCTCCGGCAAAGAGCGCGTTCTGATAGACAGCAAGCGAGGAAACATCGTGGTCCATTCCGCTGCCGGCAGCAAACCAGGTAGAGTCATTCCATGCAGCAATCCGGTTTGCTGACTTTCCCCCGGCATGGATAAACTGCCCCCCCGGCGTAAAGCGTTGAATCGTAGATGCCCAGGGTAAGAACGGTAGAATCGGCGCCCGATGAGACCGAATCCCAGGAAGACGCATTCCATCGTGCAATATAAGGCGTGTGCTTTCCGCCTATGGAATCGAATAAGCCGCCGGCATAGAGCTGGCCTTTGAAAGCCTGAAGGGCATACACAACCGAAGCCGAATCCATTCCCGAACCCAGGGTTACCCAGCTCGTATCATTCCACCGGGCAATACCGTTCAAGGTCCTTGAGCCTGATTTTGTAAAAGCCCCCCCGGCATAAAGACTGCCGTTATAGGCAGCCATAGTGAAAACCACGTTGTTGAACCCGGAGTCGAGGGGAGTCCAGTTCGATCCATCCCATTTGGCGATATTGTTTGCAAAAACAGACCCGGCCATCGAAAAACTGCCTGCCACATACAGATTGCCGTTAAAAACCGTAAGTGCAGCCACGGCTCCGTTCACCCCCGTGCTGAGGGGAGACCATACGGTATCATTCCATTGGGCCAGTGAATTGACGCTGTCTGTACCTGCAATGCTAAAAAGACCGCCGACAACGAGTTGGTTTTGAAACGGACAAAGGGCATAGACCCAACTGTTTGTTCCAGATCCTGCCGAGTCCCAACCAGCGCCGTTCCAACGAGCAAGGTTGTTCATGGGTTTGTAGCCGGCGCTGTCAAACTGCCCTCCCGCATATAGCTTGCCATTGTACACAGCCATGGCAGTAACCCGGGCATTCACCGCCATACCCGAATCAACCGCAGCCCAGTTCTGGGCGGTTAGGTGAACGCCTGCGAGGATAAAAAGGCTGAAGAGCAAGGTTTGCTTCAACATAGATTTTTCAGATGCAGGAGATCAGCAAGGGCTGAATGAGTTGGATGCGCCAGTTATCAAACAAAGACAAGCTAAATGTAATCAAATAATCCAAGGCCCGGCTGTCGATTGAATATTCGCAGTCAGCTCATTTTTGTA
>JABDAO010000128.1 GCA_013289095.1 Bacteroidota bacterium
GAAACCCCCAGACAGCCCAGACCATATTTCATGCTGCGCTGAAAATTGATGGAGCTGGCTTCGGGAAAATATTTGGTAGGGCAGGTTACTTCGGCAATCTCATAGCCGGCATAGATGATCTGGGAAAGCATCTGGTTGTCGAAGACAAAATCGTCGGAATTGGCATCAAGGTTGATTTTCATCAGCACCTCCTTTGAAAAAGCACGGTACCCGGTATGGTACTCCGAGAGTTTCTGGCTGACCAGGATATTTTGAGAAAGCGTGAGAAAACGGTTGAAGATGTATTTATACATGGGCATTCCGCCTTTTAATGCCCCTTTCCCTAAAATACGCGAACCCAGTACAACAGGATATAAATCCTGTGCAATCAGATAGGCCATACTGTGGATAAGCTTTGGGGTGTATTGATAATCGGGATGCAACATCACTACGATATCTGCGCCTATCTCCAGGGCTTTGCGGTAGCAGGTCTTTTGATTGCCTCCATAGCCCGTGTTCTCTTCATGCCTGATTACGTGTTTAATGCCCAGCTGTTTGCCTACTTCCACGGTATGATCGCGGCTATGGTCATCTACCAGCACCACTTCATCAACAATATCAAAAGGAATTTCCTTGTATGTCTTTTCCAGGGTAAGCGCTGCGTTGTATGCAGGGAGTACAACTACTAATTTTTTTCCGAGTATCATAGTTCTTGTTCAGGATGTGGCTGATGGGCCTGTCATTGTATGTATTGAATAGGACGTGTGATGGGCCGCAGATTATTAAGATCATTAAGCTAAAAAATGATGAAAATCGTAAAAAATCATACCGATCATATCAAGCTGCGTTTCATCACACAACGCAAATCGTTTGTATCTCATTCAATCTTTTTAACAGTCTTCAGATTGAGCATGTTCATTGAATTGACGGTCAGGCCAACAATATTGTTTTGTACTAGACGTATTACCCGGTCGTGATACAAGGGTACCACCGGGGCTTCTTCGATGAGAATGCGTTCCATCTCATAATAACAAGCGGTGCGCAATGAATCGTTCTGCTCGGTCTGGGCTTTCTCGTACAGATAATCATAATGTTTGTTCCTGAAATGTGTGTAGTTAGACCCGTAAGGCGAGTTATTACCGCTGTAGAACAAGGCCAGGAAATTAATCGGGTCAGGAAAATCGGCTACCCACGACTTTCGGAAGAAACTCAATTTTGAATTGGCAACTCCTTCCCGGAAGGTTGCATCCTCCACCACGCTGATAGTAGTCTGTATCCCGATCTGGTTGAGCTGAAAACGGATGTGATCGGCAAGTTCGAGGTAGAGTTTGGTGGTACTGAGCGTAAGCACAGGCAGGCCTTTCCCATCGGGATAACCGGCCAGGTACATCAATTGCTTGGCTTTTTCGGGGTCGTAGTGATATCCGGTTACTTTGGTGTTGTCATAGCCGGGCAGTCCCTGAGGTACAAATCCGTTTTCCGCGGCTGTTCCAATATCGCTGCGCAAATAGCGGATCATCTCTTCCCGGTCTATCCCGTAGTTGATGGCCTGACGTAAAGCCTTTAATTTAAGCGGACTGGGCGCAAACTCCCGGTTGGTATTATCCATCAAAAAACCGAGATAATCGGTTTTGAGGAAAGGCTGGCTTTGCAGCACGAACTTGTTTTTATAGATCCCCTTGAGCTGGCCCGAAGGAGTAAGAAGCTCTTTGGCATTGAATGCATCGAACCCCGAAATGAGGTCGATATTTCCTTTCAAAAAATTCATCCAGGCCGATTCCCGGTCGTGTATGAACGAAACATCGATGGCATCGAGGTAGGGCAGCTGTTGCCCTCCTTCTGTTTCGAAATAATGTTCATTCTTTATCAGTACCAGGTTCTGACCTTCCTTCCACACCCGGAAACAAAACGGACCTGAGCCTACGGGATGGCGGCCGAAATCGTTTTTATAATACGCTACCACTTCATGCGGGACTACCGAAAAGAATTTCATGGTGAGGATGCCAAGAAAAGGAGCAAACGGTTTTTTGATCTTGACGACGAATACAGAATCGTTGATGGCCGTAAAGCCTTTCAGACCGTCATCCACCGAGCGGTCGAAATAATCCAGCAGATCGGATGCCTTGGAGATGCGTTTATCAAAAAGCCGTTCGAAACTGTAGGCGAAATCGGAGGCTACCACCTTCCGGCCCTTTCCTCCTGTAAAAAGATCGTTGTCCTGAAAAAAGACATCTTGACGGAGGTTAAAAATATAGGTCATTCCGTCTGAACTCAGCTCCCAGCTTTTGGCAATACAGGGTTTTACATGGATAGAATCATCCATCTGAACCAGGCCGTTGAACAGCTGATTTACGGCCCAGATGTTTTCGAAATTGCTGGCCCCGGCGGGGTCGAGTGAGCTGATGGCCCCAAGTTCATTGTATCTGAATACGATGTGTTTTTTCTCCCCCTGTTTCTTATCGCCCGAACAGGCACTCAAGACCAGGGCCAAGAGAAATGAGGAAAACAGGAACTTGCGCATGGGTAGTTTTAAGTACAACAATTTTAATCAAAAGCAGGCCTTACCAGACAGTGCCTGACACCGCCTTTATAAACAGGGTTATTAACAATGGGGATAGACTCCTGAAAACCCACTTCGATCGGGGTTCCTACCCAAAAAATGGCAGATTATCTTGCAAATAACCGATGCTCCTCGCTATCTGCTCATGCATAATCACATCGTTCTGAACAAACGGCACCTGTTTGCGATAGGCGGCAAGAAGCGTTTCAAGGAACGGAGATGATTTAGCCGGACGTCTGAACTCGAGGGCCTGTGCGGCATTCAGCATTTCGATGGCCAGGATACGCTCCAGGTTTTCAACCACCTTGTAGCATTTGGTGGCCGCATTGGCTCCCATGCTCACATGGTCTTCCTGTCCGTTTGAGGAAACAATGGAATCTGTCGATGCCGGGGCACACAATTGTTTGTTCTGGCTCACGATGGATGCCGCCGTATATTGGGGGATCATAAAACCCGAATTTAACCCAGGGTTCCCTGCAAGAAACGGAGGAAGACCGCGTAACCCTGCAATAAGCTGATAGGTACGGCGTTCAGAGATGCTTCCCAGTTCGGCCAACCCGATGGCCAGAAAATCAAGCGCAAGCGCAAGCGGCTGGCCGTGGAAATTACCGCCCGAAATAATTTCATCCTCCTCGGCAAAAATGGTCGGGTTATCTGTCACCGAATTGATTTCGGTAAGAAATACCTGTTCTGCATACGCAAAGACATCCTTCGATGCACCGTGGACCTGGGGCATGCAACGAAAGGAATACGGATCTTGTACATGTGCCTTGGGCCGGGCGATGAGCTCGCTGCCTTCGAGGATCTTACGGATATTCGCAGCAGTCTGGATCTGTCCGGCATGCGGGCGGATGGAATGAAGGTTTGGGCTGAACGGATCTTTTCGTCCATCAAAGGCTTCGAGTGAAATACAACCAATAACATCAGCTCCTGTGCTTAGCCCCCTGGTCTTGAGCAGACACCAGACTCCATACGCGCTCATAAATTGTGTCCCGTTGAGAAGGGCCAGACCTTCTTTTGATTGCAGACGGATGGATTCGAGTTTATGCTGTTTGAGAACATCGGCTGCATGCTGTCTTTTCCCGGAATAATTCACCTCGCCCAAACCCAGCAGTGTAAGCGAGAGGTGTGCCAGCGGGGCCAGATCGCCTGATGCTCCGAGCGAGCCTTGCTGGTATACAACCGGAAGGATATTGAGATTAAAAAAATCAACCAGCCGTTGAACAGTGCCCAATTGAACCCCCGATTTCCCATAGGCCAATGCCTGTATCTTGAGCAGGAGCATCAGCTTCACCACTTCCTGAGGCGCTTCATCGCCCGTTCCGCAGGCATGCGACATGACCAGGTTTTGCTGCAACTGCTCCAGATCGTCAGCAGGTATGGATACATTGTACAAAGAACCAAACCCGGTATTGATGCCATAGATCGGTTCTTTCTGAGAAGCCATCTTCTGGTCGAGATACTCCCGGCAGGCGGTGATGTTGGCAATTACTTCTTCCGAAAGTTTTAGCTGGTATCCTTCGCTGATAATCTTTCCGACCAGGCATAGGTCGAGATGCGTTGTTGAAACAGAATGTATTTTCATAGAAGATGTCTGGGAACAAATAGTATTTGGAGATTAGTTGGACGAAAAAAAGGCTGAATATAAAAAAGCTCAGGGAATGATTTTCCACAAAACTCGTTTGGATCCAGGTATGCAAAGGCTGTACTTTAATCAAATCGTTCAGCCGGGGTATAAAATTGACTATGCGTTGCTTTAAGCTGAAGAGAACCCGCCCGGGGCAGATCAACGTTCTTCTCTTGTAAACTTAGACAATAAACAATTCACATTTTTCTAAGCCTTCATCTTTCCGATCAACTCATAAATCTTGAGTTTCTCCTGACTTCCGTCTGTCATGTTTTTTACAGTCAGGTTTCCATCGCTCATCTCATCACCGCCAACCACGGCCACAAAACCGATTCCTTTTTTATTGGCATAATCAAACTGTTTCTTGATCTTGACAAGATCGGGATAAAGTTCGGCATTGATGCCTGCATTGCGGGCCTGGGCCAGCAGTGGCAAACAATAATCGCGTTCGGGTTCTCCGAAATGAGCAAACAGGAGTTTCGTGC
>JABDAO010000129.1 GCA_013289095.1 Bacteroidota bacterium
GCATCGGGCGTGAGTTCATAACAGGATCCTCCGAGTGAGGTGGCGCTTCCGTTAATCTGGTATTGAACAACAACAAAAGAACACCCATCATCTGGAAGAAACGAACAACTTGCATTGGTAATTTCCGGTTCAAAGGTCTGTGTTTTGTTTAAATAATTCCCGTTTCTGAGTTCACGGAAAGAACTGATCTCCAGAGCTGACGAATATACAATACCGGCCGTTTCACTCTTCTTGATACAGTTGCATATACCCGGTTTTGGGGCCCGGAGAATAGAGCTGATCTATTTTCTTTCTTCCATTTTCGCTGAAGGAGTCAGAGCAACTCAGTGAGCATGGTAGTAAAGGTAAATAAAATCTGATACGATCGGAGTTCTTTCGGTGTATTTTCACTCAAAATACTGAAACACAAACATGAAGGCCAGCAAAGGCAGGCGAAACCGATAACGGGAGAATATGGTTTAGGTCCACCCTCTGCTTATTACCGGCAGGAACAGCAGCAAAACAGGGGTCAACACACAACTGCTCAATCCTGCCCGAATTCAAGTTCCATCCGGATGTCGGCCCGCTGAAATTCTGACGACCCGAGCGGCGCTTCAGAAAAACCCAATTTCTTATAGAGTTCGATGGCTGCAGCAGAACCCGCCCGGTTCGAAAAGAGAATAATCTTAGCCGCACCCAACTCCTTTATCTTTTGTACCGAGTGCTCGCCGATGAGTTTCCCGATTTTCAAACCACGGTAGTTTTCATCTACCGCCATCTTGATCATTTCATACGTATCATTGCCCAGATTGAGATAGGCACAGGTGCCCACAGGATAATCGTTGCACAGGGCTATGAATATCCTTCCTCCATCTTTCAGCACATAGTGTTCGGGGTCTGAAACGGTTTTAATATCTTCCTCTTCCATGACATAGGCCCGGGTAATCCATTGTTCATTTATTTCCTTAAATCGCTGACGGTGGGCCGGGATGTATTCAACTATTTGAAGAATGCGGTCAGTTGTTTCTGAAGAGGTGGGGTGGTTCAGGATTGCGTTCATTTGAGCTTGGGTTTAGTTTGTTTATACCGATGATACAAGGAGGGGTTTAGTGATTGCTTTTATCGTGCGTGAAGAGCCGAAGCGTCATGATTTTCCTGGTCCTTTTTAAAACGTCCATCTCTTTGGGGGCTTTGATATCTTCAAAACCCAATTTGTAATAGAGTTTGTGTGCCTGTTTGAGCTCGTTGGTGGTTTGCAAAAAAAGATTTTTGGCATTGTTCTCTTTGCAACGGGTAATGCAGCGTTCGATGAGTTTGGTGGCAACACCTTTATTCCTGACCGAATCGTGTACAAACAACTTGCAGAATTCAAACGAATCTTCGGTCAGTCTCTTCAATGCCACACAGCCCACAGCCTTGCCCCTGAATAAAGCAAAAAACACAAATCCGCCTTTTTCGAGATAGGCCCCCCCCCCGGGTGGCGAAGGGTGAACTCATCCTCTTTCTCCAATTTCCCGTGCAGCATTTCCAAAAGCCAGACGCCGGCAAGCTCATAAAAGCTGCTATGGAGCGAAGGCTTATAGTCGACTACAATGACGGGCTCTGCCAAGGGAAGCTGTTTCATCCGCTCTGAGAAAGGGGTCTTTTCCACTTCCTTATCGATGCGGTTGATGATATTGATAAAATCGGGGTGGCCGGCAGTCAGCAACTGTTCGAGGGTCTGGGAGAATTTCTTCCAGACAGGTTCCAGTTTATCCAGGAGTTGTTTGCCTTTCGGGGTAAGACTGATTAGCTTCGAGCGGCCGTCTTTCGGGTTGGCCTTGATACGGGCAATGCCGGCTTCCTCCAATTCGCGCACCACATTCTTCACGGTAATATGCGTAAACCCGATCTCGTTCGAAAGCTCCTGAACCGTCAAAGGGCCCTCGGCAAACACCAATGTATGGTAGATCGAGAACCAGCTGGCCTTGAAATCAATCCCGAATTCGGTATAGATCTTGTCGCCGTCGCCATAGAGTTTTTCGCTGATCCTGCGGAAGCGTGTGGCCCCTGCGAGGTATCCGAGTTTTGAAATGGAGTCTGACATGCGCTGGATTAATTATGAAAGTACTTTCGCAAATATATGAAAGTATTTTCATATATTGCAAATGATCAAAACTATACTTATTGACAAGGCGATGGCAGGGGATTACGGTCAACCCTGCTGGTACAGACAGCAAAATGTAAGAAAGCACGTTTCTTGAACACCCAGGGCGCCATAACAAACTGTATCCGTCTGACAACCACCGCATGTGGATTTAGTATACGAACGGCTGAAACCATTCTTGCAAGCGCCCGTTAGACCAATCAAACCAACAACCCCGCTTATGAGAATGGCCCTTCGAATTGTTCCCTTGTTGTTCATTTTGTTTGTCCTCTCTCCCCTCTTCTCCTTCAACTCCGACAACGGGAACGCCGTTGCGAGCGCCCAGGGACAGGCAAGTTCTGTGGGGAGCCCGGGAGAGCTCGGAACCTGCTCGCGAAACGGGTGTCACGGAGCCGGAAGCGGCGGGCTGACCGATAATGCCGGGCCGGGCAGTGTTACCCTGTCGTCTGTCCCTGCCATGACAAACAATCAATACGTTCCAGGCCAGCTCTACCACCTGACGGTTACCGTTGCGCAAAGCGGAGTTGTACACTTTGGTTTTGCCTGCGAGATCCTTGATAACAGCGGAAGCACAAATACGCACGTAAACAATACCGCAGGCGCCGTTACCGTTACCGATGCCACCCATACTACAATCTGGCAGGCCTTCGGGACCGGCCGGCTTTCGATCACACAAAGCTCTGGCGGCGGCATGAGCTCGAATACATGCAACTTTATTTTCGACTGGACCGCCCCCGCTTCAGGCGCCGTAAATGTTTTTTTGGCCGGCAATGCAACCAACAATGATGCTGCCGCCGATTCACCCGACAATATCTATACCTATCAGCCCGTGCTCACTCCGCTCATCACTGGCATAGCCGAAGAGGATATAGAAGCTTTTGTGGCTACTGCCTTTCCCATTCCCACACACGATGTGCTCAACCTGCGCTGTAAAATACAGGAAGAAACGATGGTTACTGTTGGCCTCTACAACATGAACGGGCTCTTCATCCGTACACTTGAAGACAAAATGCACCCCGCAGGCACCTTTCTGGAAAGCTATGCGGTAAATGATCTTTATAAAGGGGCCTATTTTTTAAAGATCAGTTGCGGGTCGAAGAATCTGACCAAGACCATTCTGATAGAATAAACAGCCTTGCCGACAAGCCCGGCTGACCGCTGACGGCATTCCGGCGCCTGATACCAAGCTCGTTTTTTCAGCCTCTTTCAGGCTTAAGAAATGGGCATTGTCGATGTGATGCCATGCCCCATTCCAGGATTGATTCCTTAGAGCACATCTCGTTCCGGTTCAATCGCAAAGAAGCAGGAGCTTCTTTTAACACAATTTTAGCATTTACCCTCCCCAGATACCCTAACTTCGCACCCATAAAAACAGATTGCCTGTAACCGTACTGAAAAGATGCGTTTTTCGGCGCCCCAGAATATTCATCTATGAAACACATTGCCATTCTCCTTTTTACCAGTCTGCTACTGGCACACACGGTGCGTGCACAACAAACAGTAGCGTATACACCCGGCGAAATCCTGCTTGGTCTCGAGAAACTCAATACCGTTGGTTCAGTATTATACATTGCCGCCCACCCCGACGATGAGAATACCCGTTTACTGGCCTATATGGCTTCTGAACGAAAGCTCCGGACCGGATACCTCTCGCTCACCCGCGGCGATGGAGGCCAAAATCTCATTGGCAAAGAACAGGGCGATGCCCTGGGGCTTATCCGTACCCAGGAACTGCTTGATGCCCGACGGACCGACGGGGCCGAACAGTTCTTTACCCGCGCCAACGACTTTGGTTACTCAAAAAATCCCGAAGAAACGTTTTCGATCTGGAACAAAGACAGCATCCTTGCCGATGTGGTCTGGACCATACGCCGTTTCAGGCCCGATATCATCATCTGCCGGTTCCCGACCACAGGCGAAGGAGGACACGCGCATCACACGGCATCTGCCATCCTTGCCGTGGAAGCCTTTGATGCGGCTGCCGATCCCAAACGTTTTCCGGAACAACTTGCCTATACCGAAGTATGGCAGGCCAAACGCATCTTCTGGAACACCTTCAATTTCGGTTCTACCAATACCACGGCTCCCGATCAGCTCAAGATAGAAATGGGCATTTACAACCCCCTGCTCGGAAAAAGCATTGGAGAGATTGCTGCCGAGAGCAGATCAAACCACAAAAGCCAGGGATTTGGAGTGCCTAAAACAAGAGGCAGCGTGATCGAATATTTTAAATTGCTCAAAGGCGAGCCCGTTAAAGACGATCTGTTTGACGGCATTGACCAAACCTGGAAACGGTTGCCCACCGAAACGTCAACACAGGATCTGGTAAATGCCTGTCTGAAAAAATACGACCCCTTGCACCCGGAAGCCCTGCTCCCCGAACTG
>JABDAO010000130.1 GCA_013289095.1 Bacteroidota bacterium
GCCCTGCCTACGGGATAGAATTTCGTAATTTTAGGTCATGAGCGAATCCGTACGCATGCAGCAAATCCGAAAAATGCTCCTCACCGATGCGGAGGATGATTTTCTGAATTATGCCCTTGCATTGGAACTCGAAAAAGAAGGAAAACCGCAGGAAGCGATTGATGTAATCGAACACCTCATCCTCCGGAATCCGGCATACAGCGGGGCCTATTATAAGCTGGGTGGTTTGCTCGAACAAACCGGGCAAAAAGAAAAGGCCATCACCGTTTATCTGAAAGGGATAAAAATAACAGCCAGGCAAAAGAACGAGAAGGCCTTGAGGGAATTGCGGGAAGCGTTGCAGAATGCAGAAGAGGAGTAACATTCAGGGCAATCAGTGTTCGGGTCGACTCAAAGCGATCTCCTCTGTGTGTAGAAATGCTTGGGATTTAACCACAGAGACACCGAGAACACGGAGAATCACGGAGACAATTACGTAATAACTCTGTGTTCTCTGTGTTTAATACGCAGCACTTCATTTGTAGAATTTCTCCGAAATGAGTATTGCCTGCTTTTCTCCTCAAATCTTCTCCACCTTCACCGCCGTACCATAAGCCAGTACTTCGGTAACCCCAGCCATCACTTCATTGGCATCATAACGCATCCCGATCACGGCATTGGCGCCCATCTGTTCGGCATGGTCGCACATAAGCTGGAAGGCATCTTCGCGGGCTTTCTCGCAAAGCGTGGCATAGATCGAGATGTTTCCTCCAAAAAGGGTCTGGAAACCGGCCCCGATGTTCCCGAAAACGCTGCGGGAACGCACCGTCAACCCTCTGACAATCCCGACATTCTTTGTGATTTTGAATCCTTCCAGCTCAAAGGCTGTGGTGATGTTTGATTTGTCCATGGTTGTTTGTTTTGGTTATGTTTAGTTTGTGTGATAGAATTCCGCTAAAGCTGGACAAGCGCAGATTTTTATGCTTTGTTAAGATCATAAATAATCCTATTTATCATAACAATCTGCATTCTATAAACCTGCTGCTATTTAAACCCCCAGTCATATTTATCCAGGTTTTGGATACATTTAACAAGCAGATCAATGCTGGCCCTGATATCATCCTTATCGGCCATCTCGATAACCTGATGGATGTGCCGTGTAGGGATCGAAATGGCACCGCTGATAGCGCCCCCCGGTGTCATGCGCTGAATACCGGCTGTATCGGTTCCTCCGGCTGGCAGGATCTCCTCCTGAAAACGGATCTTGTGTCTGGTGGCTGTTTCGCGCATAAAATTTACCATCCGGTAATCGCAGATGGTCGATGAATCCATGATTTTGATGGCTGTGCCTGCTCCGAGCCGGGTAACCATTTCATACTCTTTTGCGCCCGGCACATCAAATGCAATGGTAGTATCGAGACCGAAACCAAAATCGGGCTGGATTTTCAGTGCGCTGGCATTGGCCCCGCGTATGCCCACTTCTTCCTGGACCGTGAAAACGGCATAAACATCAAAAGGCGGGTTCTTGATTTCTTTCAAGGCTTCGAGCAGTACAAACACCGACACCCGGTTATCGATCGATTTACAGTTCACGCAATTGCCCATCTCGATGAGTTCACGTTCGCGTGTCACCACATCGCCGATGCGGACGATCTTCTCCGCGTCTTTTTTGTTCAGTCCCAGGTCAATGAAATAATCGGTGATGGGCACCACCTTGCCGCGTTCATCGGCGGTCATTACATGTATGGGTTTGCAGCCCATGACCCCGACAATGTCTTTCTTGCCATGCACAAGTACACGTTGAGCGGTAAGTGTTTTCGGGTCGAACCCACCGAGCGGGGTGAAACGCAGGAACCCTTTGTCATCAATATGGGTAACCATGAAGGCTATCTCGTCCATGTGGGCGGCAATCATCACCTTTTTGTTTTTTTTCCCTTTTTTAAAGACCGTTACACTGCCCAGGTTATCAACGCTTATTTCATCGGCAAAAGGCCGGGCTTCTTTTTGCACAAATTCACGCACCCGTTGTTCATGCCCCGGGGCCCCGGCCAGTTCGCAGATCTGCTTCAACAGTTTTACATTGATGGCCATGCTCTTTGTTGTTCGTGGTTAGTGAATGATGGATAATTTCAGCATGTTAGTGCGGCCCCGTTCTTTCATAGGCATGCTGGCTATATTGATGACCATATCGTCGGTTTGTACATGGCCTTCGTTTTTGAGGAACTGGCTGAGGTCGTTTATAGTCTGGTCGGTGCTTTCATAGCGGTCGTAATAAAAACCCCGAACGCCCCAGACAAGGTTCAGCATGGTAAGCAGGGTGCGGTTATCGGTAAAGATAAAGATGTTGGCCTTGGGGCGGTGGCTGGACAGCTTAAAGGCGGTATATCCCGAATTGGTCATCGAAATGATGGCATTTACATCGGCCTGATGGGCCATGACACAGGCCGTATAACAGATCGAATCGGATACAAACGTCTGTGTCTTCAATACCGGGGCATGTTCGCGGTGGTAGATGCTCTCTTCTTCTTCAACGCGGGCGATGATGCGCTGCATGGCCTCGATCACCTTCACCGGATATTTCCCGACCGATGTTTCTCCGCTCAGCATGACGGCATCAGCCCCATCCATTACGGCATTGGCCACATCGTTCACCTCGGCGCGTGTAGGAGCAAAATTGGTGATCATGCTTTCCATCATCTGCGTGGCGATGATGATGGGTTTGGAAGCGGCAATACATTTATGCACCAACATTTTCTGGATCATGGGCACCTGTTCGAAGGGCAGTTCAACGCCCAGATCGCCGCGGGCCACCATGATGCCATCAGTCATGTCGATGATGTTATCGATCTCGAGGATCGCTTCGGGTTTTTCGATCTTGGCAATGACACGGGCCCTGCCCCCGCGTTCCTTGATAATGTCTTTTAATTCGATGATGTCAGTCACCGACCTTACAAACGAAAGCGCGACCCAATCCACATTCTGGGAGAGGGCAAAATCAAGATCGCGTTTATCCTTGGGCGTAAGACAAGGCAGAGAGATACGCGTATTCGGGAGGTTGACACCCTTCTTCGACGAAAGGATCCCGCCAAAGATAACGGTTGCCTTTACCTCATCAAGTTTGTTGGTGGCCGAAACCTGCAGCATGATCTTCCCGTCGTCTATCAGTACGCGGTCGCCAACGGCTACATCATTCGGGAACTGGGGATAGGTGATGTACACCTTTTCGGCAGTCCCCTCACACTCTGTGGTAGTAATGATAATGTTGTTGCCCGCAATGAGTTCGGCATGGTTGTCTTTCACGATACCGATCCGGAGTTTGGGGCCCTGCAAATCGGCCAGCATACCCACATTGGTGCCCAGCTCTTTGTTGATGACCCGTATATTCTCAATGGTTTGCGCAACGGCGTGATAATCGCCGTGCGAAAAGTTGAGACGGCAGATATTCACTCCTGCTGTGACCATGTCTCTAAGGACTTCATAGGAGGCGGTTGCCGGACCCATCGTGGCAACAATTTTTGTTTTGTTTTCTCTCATCATGCTGGTTATAAAATGTCTGTCTGTGAGTTGCCCTCTCCCCCGGCTCCCCCTCCCAAGGAGTGGGGAACCTTTGCAAAAAAAGAGGTTTCTTTTTGATTCGTAATGTACCTCTGGGTGTATGCTGTTTTATGCTTTTTGGATCAGATTGAATTGAACGGCTACCAGCTTAGCTCAACCTTGAATCCCTGCGAATTTACGAATGGAATTGGAAATGGGCATGATTCCCTTCCTTTCCTTTTTTTATTTCGCGAAACCCAGGGACCCTATCAAAAGATCAGGTTTTGTTTTGATTTGAGCGAATTGGGGTCGATCGAAAAGGCGGTCAGCACAAAGGGTATCTCGCGTGTTTTTTTGAGCATGAATTCCTGGTCCTGTTTGTCATACCCGCCTTTTGCCAACAGGAAATAGTCGAACGCCCGTTGTTCGGGGATGAGGAAGGACGATTCGCTTCGATTTGCAACAAGATAGATGCCCGAATCGTTGTCTTCATTAAGGCTTTCAAACACGGCAAATGAACCATCTTCGCCCGGTTTGCGGTTGGAGATCACAATGTCTTCGCCCCGGCACAAATCGAAACCCAGTTTCTCGCGCAGGGCCCAGGAGATCCGGTAATCCTTTTCATGACAAGAAATGCCCAGAAGGACGAAATCAAAATCGTATTCTATATCAAGGGTATGCTTTAACAAGGGCGTTCTTTTGGTTTCACAAAGGTATTCGTTTCGGGAAGCGGGGGCAAACGAGAAGTGATTCAGAGGCGACGTTTGGGCGGGATCGTCTAAAACGGCAGGTATCGTGTTGTTCAGGGCCTCACCGGAGATACCTGACTGAGGGCCTGCTATAGGGTGGAAAGAGCGAGCAGCGCCTTTTCGGAGGCAATCTGTTCGGCTTTT
>JABDAO010000131.1:0-725 GCA_013289095.1 Bacteroidota bacterium
AAAGTGGAATAAGCTTAAAGCTCACCAAAACCTCAAAGGAAGAACCGGACACTTCGAAAAACAAAAAGTATCCTCTGGAATGGCAGCACTCTTGCTGAACTTATAAAAACGAAATCAACTAAAAAGAGGAATTAAGCATAGGGCTTAAAATAATTCGATTTGAGGCGATTTAAATGCAATTTTAAACCATGCAGTAAACAGTTCTGGAGTGCGTTCAATTTCTTCACACACCATTTTTATGCTAATCCAGCGGTGAGCTGAAGCTTCGCCGGGATTCAGCGAGGGCTCCCGGTTTGTCTTTCCAACAAACACATGATCATATTCATGTTCGGTGAGGTGCTGATCGAGTTCAGCACGGTAGACAAAATGAAACAGGGGTGTTAACTCCAGCTCCAGCCCCATTTCTTCCTGCAGCCTGCGCTGTGCCGCGATGCGTGTGTCCTCACCCGGACGAGGATGACCACAACAGGTATTGGTCCATAACCCCCCGGAGTGATATTTAGTTATCGCCCTCCGTTGGAGCAGCAACGCTCCGGCATCATTAAAGACAAAGACTGAAAATGCGCGATGAAGCAGGCCTTGTATATGTGCTTCCTGCTTTTCCATCTGGCCAAGGGGGAGGTCGGTTTCGTCAACCAGGATCACAGATTCATTCATAAACAGAATTGACGTTTGTCTGAGATCGTTTTTTTGTGAGATAGCTTATCCCCGATTTCAGGAAACGG
>JABDAO010000131.1:735-4361 GCA_013289095.1 Bacteroidota bacterium
AGAAAAAGAAAGAAGGCCTGTGTGAAAAAACTGACCCAGGGCCCGTATCAGCTCCAACGGAAGGTTCAGGATTGCCTGTGAACTGCTCAGGTAGATGACTACCAACACAATGCCCATCAACAAATAGCTGAACAACGCATAACCTGCGAGCAGGATATCTTTAGCCGAGAATTTATTTTCAGGAGCGCCGAGCAGAACGTGTTTGAGCAAATTCGCAGCGTGCTTCCGGAGGTTCACTGTATTCGTAAGATCAGACAGCATCCAATACCCATCGTACTTTAAAAAAGGGTTCAGGTTCATGGCTATGTGAATGAGGATTGCACAACCTGTAAAAAAAAGAATGGTATGACCGATGATTAGAAAGCCCATAAACACTGCCGAAGCAACCACAAACTCCATAAAGATCCCACCCAGATTCACCATGATGCGCTCAGAACGGGGCAGTTTCCAGGTATCCGAAACATCGGCAAAGAAAACAGGGGCCAGGAGATAGAAGCCGAACCCGATTCCGTTGTGCCGTGCCCCAAACCGGGTACAGGCTGCTATGTGGCCCAGCTCGTGCAACAACAGAATTCCAAACGAAACCAGCAGATAGATGAGTGGATTTACACCAGCCAGACTGAACTCGTGAATAGTTGTCATTGAGCTAAACAACACGACTCCACAAAACACACTCATCACCACAAGCGCAGTATAAAAGAACAACGGATTTAAAACAGGGAAAAAAATACGACTCACCCTGGTTAATGACCGGCCCTTCCAGAAGATAAAGCTCAGACGGAGATGCAAGGAGCGCACTTTTACTGGCACAGGCAAGGCGCTGTTGATGATCCCATACCTAACAAGATCTGTTTCCAAAAAATGAATAAGCAGAGCCTCCGGATACGGCTTGGCAGCGCTTTTATTGAACAGAGCAACAATCGCTCCCAGGGTACGTTTGCCGTCTATCAGTGTAATCAATTCCTCCAGCTCTTTGCTGATCTTTAACTGGTAGCCGTTGCATTGCACCAACAGATGCGTTGCATCCAATGGAAAGATTTCCACACCTGGATTCAATTCGGGAGTCTGCAAACCCCTCCGGTCATCCAACATGCTGATGTTCTGAAAAGGCCCCAAGTGCACTGACCACGGAGGCTGTAGTGATGAGGCGATGTATGTCTTCGATGATCACATTCTGCCCCAGATCGGTTTTTTCCCACACACGAACTTCTTCCGGATTCAGACAATTGGCAGCAGGAACACGCAGGGCAAAGGAAGAATCCCAGCTTCCATCTTCGTTTTGCAACAACCTGATCGCATCGGCCAGTGCATCCAGTTCTTGCCAATAGTGGTTAGCAAGTTGTTTGTGGCTGGAAAATGCTTTCAGTACAAGTGAAGAATAAAAGATATGGCTTGAATTAAAAGCATCGGCAAATAATCCGTTGTGTTGTTGCAGTTTCATCACCGCAACTGCTGTTTGGGGTATGATGGCATTCAATGCAGGATGATTGAGCATGGCCGCCGCTTCGATGATCAGACAAGTGCTGTACAGATCGCTGGTCCACCAATACGAAGACCAGAGATGCTTGCCGGATACCCGGCTAAGGATAAATTGCACCAGTCTTTCCTTTTCCTGTTCATATCCATTAATCCTGGCAAGTAAACACAGTGTTCCGGCACTCACACAAACATGGCTTTGTGTCCATCCGCTTACATCTGTGATGTTGGGGTCCTGAAGATGATCCAACAACTGCCGGTTATTTTTATAGGTGGAGAATCCTCCGTCTGGTTGCTGATAAGTCAGCAATTCTGTAAGTGCGGGCACCTCTTCTATCCCGTGATTCAGCAGACCAAGCAAGGCAAAGTTTGAGGAATCGGCATCTTCAACCCAGTTCTCGATATAAGGCCAGCAAGAGGTTGAACGCGAACGGAGATAGGCAACGGCCTCATCCACTTTTACTCCGTGTACAGGAAGCTTTGATCTATCGAGCGCCTGCAACACATAACCGGTTGTCCAATAACCGCTGAGCCAGGTATTCACCGGGCTGTCTTTCCAGCGCCCGTCTGTTTCTTGTTCCCGGCCAATAAACCCTACTGCCTGATTGATGCTATCGGCCAAGGCTGCAACCGACAGAGGGCCCAAACTGATCCTCTTTTTGTCAGATAGCCTCACCTTGATGCAAAGGGCTTCGACATAGTATTCAACATGCTGCAACACGGCCCTTACCTCGGCCTGTTTTTTGCCAATGGCCTGTTTCCAGAATGGACAATCCATTTCAGATACCAGCTCTGCCGCCCGCTCAAAATAGATCAGCGCACGACGAAGCAGCCCGGCGGCTACACCCCGCACATGCATGATCCGCACCATCCGATCCGGATCCTGTATTGCATGTTCAAATTCGGATTCGGTATATGTTTTTCGGAGTTCGCAGAGTGCTATATTGGTTTGCCGGTTGACAATATCTTCTTTCAGATCAATCACATCGTCGTAATACTGAAAACCGCAGGAGAAGTATTTGTGCGAAAGGAGCAATGTCTTGTACTCATCCCCCGAAACAGAGCCTGTAATAAAAAGCGAATCGATGGCCACTTTGCCATTGGCCGATTTATGATCTGCGAGCGTTTCAGACTCCTCAAGACTGAGCGTAGTCAGGAATTTCTTATCTGTAACAAACGCGCTAAGATGTTCACCCTTTCGTTTGGCCCAGGATTTCCAAAAATCCGGAAGATGAATAAAGCGGGCGGTGAGCAGACGTATGCATTCTTCATGATAAAAATTACTGAGCGAAAGATGCTTCATCAGGTTCGTCCCCTCACTTTTGCTATCCACGAGCTGATCTGTGACCAGGAGATACCTGAAATAAAAATACCCTGCAATATTGATTTCCCTGATTGACTCTGGCGCTGCTATCGAAAACAGGGAAGCATAGCAAAAATAAAAGGGATTTGATTCTCTGTTCAAATCATCTAACAGCAAATGCTGCATTTCGGAAGGGATGAATGCATGCTCAATATGCAGACGGATATTTTCCCTGGCTTGGGTAGTTACTGAACGGATGTTGGGTTGAACCGGTGAAGTGACCATTTTAGAAAATTGATTAATTCGTATCGTTTAATTTCGGCCAAACAGATTCCCAGCGTGGGCTGACACGCCCTGGATGTAACACCGGGATCAGGGAGACTCACGGAGTGTCTGGGGCTTCACCTCTGCTTCCATTTCACTGCATGCCTATCGGGAGCTGAAGCTTCGGATTCAGCTTAAAAAAACCAAACAACTCATTTCCCGTTCCGGGAGGGTTTTTCAAATTGTCCATTTATATCACCCTGGGCATTGATGTCTTTCCTTATTTGTTCAAGCTCGGGTGTCTCGAGAATCAGGTTGCACGTTTTCCAGAATTCCGGGTGATAGGGTTTTGAGGTGACTTGTGCATACAGGTTTTGCTTCCGATCCAACGGGGTTCCGGAGTGAATTTTCGTCTTCGAAGTGGTGCTGATCTGATTCGTAGCGTACTCCATGGTCACAAAAAAATCGAAATCAGAAGCCGGCTGCATGATTTGATTAACCAAACTGTATTTAATGTAACCCAGGTAATATTTGCCCTCAAAACGCGTGTTTTTGATGAAGTAGTGTTCTGCTGTTTGTCTGA
>JABDAO010000132.1 GCA_013289095.1 Bacteroidota bacterium
AAAAGATAGCCGAGCTCAATAAGCTTGCCGAGCAATATGTTGAACGTATTGATCAGCTGGTTACCGATAACCGTCTGCTGAAAGATGAAAACGACCAGCTGACCAACAACCTCAACAAGGCAAATGTCGGTAAGATGGAATTGCAGGGTAAGGTGAATGTGGCTTCGGTGCTAAAGACAGAATATGTAAAAATCACGCCCGAGAAGAAAAGACTCATGAGCGAAAAACTGGACGAAACATCCATTGCCCGGAAGGTTATTAAAATCAATGCCTGCTTCAGCATACTTGATAATAACATTACCCCCACCGGTAAGAAGATAGTCTATGTGCGCATTGTTGCCCCGGATGGCAAGGTTATCGGAAGCCCCGAAGCGAACTCGGGCAAATTTACCAATGCAAACGGGGAAGAAACCCAATATACGCTAAGCAAGGATATTGACTACGAAGGAAACAAACTGGATCTCTGCATGGATTATGAAGAAAAGGAGAAAGGAGCATTCATGCCGGGCGATTATACGGTGGAGATATATGCCGATGGGACGTTGACATCAACGGTGGGGATGACATTGAAGTAAGGGCGGTTATTCTAACGTCTTATTTATTTGTTGAATTTCAACCCTTCTCCGAAGTTTTTGTGGTTGGCTGGATGCCCGTAAATTATTGAAATGGTCTGAATCATATTTTATCCAAATCATCAGAATAATCTGCTGGCTATCACACAAGACATAAACGCCATGGCATGTAATGAGGTGAAACCAGGAGATAAAACCAAGGTGCAGAACGCGGCTTCCGGCATTATCTGGTTGTTAAAGCGTGTATCTGCAAAATAACGGAATTCGTCACAACTCAGAATTCGGATGTGCGATGGCTAGTTAACTGTTGTAAGATCATACCGGGCCTTGCCGGTGATGAAATGTTTGCCGAAGGGGAATTGGATTCCGATGGTAATTCCTGCCGAACTGAAAGGGATACTAATCAATGGCTCTGGAGTGGGTGCGTTTGGTGGGAACCCGGGTTGGTAACCATGAAGATAGTTGATGTGGCCGTTGTAATTGGCAACATAAACAGTCTGTATCTGGCTTACGGTCATACCTGGGAGCATGTTCACTCCGTTGTTGGTGTACTTTGTATATTCCATGCTGGCAGGATCCCAGGTTTGCATGGTGACACAAAATTCAAGGAAGATATTCATCCGGTGTGCCATGTGATAACTCACGCCCAGGGCGCTTTGCATGCCATAACTCGTCCTGCCACTGTAGTTCGAAATTTGATCAATCTGTTGTTGCCAGTTATTTAGATAGATAGATTCTGACTGAACAGACTGTGGAAAGCCAATACTAAGGCCCGTCCTGCTATAAAGCAACAGCGGCCCTTCTTCGGTCTGAAAGCGGAGGGCGGGAACTAGTCTGACCATGTCCCCATGCCAGGTTAAGACAGGGTAAGAGTTATTCCAATCATAGTTCGAGGAAATCAGGTAGCTCGCTCCAAATTCAATGCAGATGTGTTTTGTCAGAATATATCCCATGTTCATCCCTCCGCACACACCTCGCCCGAGTGTAAAACCCGGTGTATGGGTTGCCGAGAGCAATGAGCCGGAGTTAGAGAAATGGCCCACATATCCCCCAGCCAGTTTAAAAGCATAACCTCCCTCTATACCCAGGTAGAATTTATAGGGGTTGTTTTTCGGGTGCATTTCCTGTGCCCGTACCTGTGTGAATGAATACAAAAGCATAAAAAGCAGCGCGCTTCTTTGTTTCATAGCTAGCCGGTGTTTACATAAGCATTACATCTAGAGTTTAAGATAAAGTCCAAGTGTGAATCCCAGCGTACTAAAAGGGAGTATTCCTGCAAAACCAGGGTTCGAAACCGAAACAGGGTTCCAGTTTTGCAGATAGCCGGTCAGTTCGGCAAAAGCTGAAAATCGGGTGTGAGTATCGTAGGTAAGACCGCACCCGGCCCTCAGACCAAGACTTAAACCGCCCCTGTAGGTGATTGTGTCCTGAAGATAGCCCCCGGGTTGAGCATAATCCTGAATGATGCAGAAACCACCACTCGGTATCCCCACTATAAATCCAAGACGGCTATAGGGAAGTAAGTTCCCTTCCCCAAACACAATGCGAATCGCCGGAATGATGCGGAACATTTTTGCTTTATAGATATAATTCCAGGCCTCCACACTGCCTGTAGAATCGGTATGGGAATATGAAAATTTACAGGAGGAGCCCAGTACTTGATTTAAACCGAGCTCTATGGCTATATTTTTTCTGAGCCAGAACCCGCATTCAACACCCGTCAAGATGCCTTTTCCAAGCGAGAATGGGGTGTGTTTCCAGGAAGCATTTGAAGGGGTGAATTGCTCTCCATCATATGGAAAAGCAACTGTGGCAGGTGTCGCCGGAAAACCATAGCCTCCATTCAGCCCCAAATAGAAACGCAATTGTTTAGGCTGTTCCTGACCGGCGAGCCCAAGTGAAATGAGGATAGCCAGAAAGAGTAAATATAACTGTTTGTGTACCTCCTGATGTTTCATGATGAAATGAATGAACTGTTTGTGTTTTTTGTCAAAATCATTTCCCGACAAATGTAGTTCATGAAAATTACAAAAGAAAGAGAATGTCTTCTTAAACGTATACGCTTTAGGGTACAATTGTCAGATGAAAAGAGGATGAATGATAGCCAATGTTTGATCCGGATCAGAAAAATGAGTGACCAAGTTCATTGCGTTCGGAAACAGGGGTGTGTAATGTTGACGAAAAAGCAATGTCAAATAATCAACTAAAACCGCGAAGATGAAAAAACTTATATCCTCCTACATGGCAGGGGTTATTGCCGGCCTTCTAATTGGAATATTCTACCTGCCAACCTGTTATGCCCAAAATTTTCTACAGGTTTCACCCAGTGAAACTGTTTACTTGTGTCAGGGAAAAACATATACCATACTTATTGATTTGAGTTCATCGAAGAGTCCATGTAATGTAGCGAGCGCCACTTGTTATAGCTGGACATTTTCTTCAACAGGTACTATGGAAACAGGTAATTTCGGAGCCTTTGGTAATTCTTTTACCATCACTGCACAAGGTGATTGCTACGCCACGGCTGGAATCACACCTAATCTCAATATTAATGGAACTCCAGATGGTAGCGACGGGTTTAATTTACATTTCTATGCCTACAGCACCCATGTTGCCGGCCCAACCCAAATCTGCGGAAACCCTCCATCCTCTCTAACATATACAGCCAGTACAAACCTTCCAATCGTAAATCACGGCAACTGGATCTTCCCTTCGTTCATGACCGGCACCGGCCCCGGGCCCATGCAACTGAAAACAAGAGATTCGGCCGGAATTGGCGAGGGTACTATCAGTTTTGAGATCAATACTGCTGTCTGTCCAAGCACAAGTGCAAGTGTCCGGGGCTCCCTCATCGTAAACAGCTGGGACGGTGTGCCTTTTCCCCCCTGTTGTTTGCACTATATGCAGGTGCCGCATAACCAATGCTATTTCTACCCCATCGTTAAGCGCGAGGCAAATGCTCATTGGTATATCTGGGGCCCTGCCGATACCACCCTGGGCCCAGGCAACAGTCATGATGAAATATTGGGAGGGGGCTATTGTACATTACCGGTAAGCTGTCTAAACGGCTGTGGTATGAGTTCGCATACCTTCTCGGGACCTGTGCCACGAGCGCCCAATGATTGTCTGAGAGATGAAAGAGCAGAGCAGGAAGTAAATTCAGAAGCTGCGGCGGCCTGGGAGTTCGGGCTGTATCCCAATCCGGCTCAGGATGTCATGACCCTTCGCATTCCCGAAAATGAGATTCCCCTTCAACTTGAAATCAGGAATGGATTCGGATCATTGATCAAAAGCCTGTTTGTGACCGAACCGGAGCTGACTATAGATACCGGCAACCTCCCCCCCCGGTCTTTACCTCGCCTGTTTTGTCTCGGCAAGTAAATCGGTCACAAAAAAGATGCAAATCGCGCGATAATTCGGTTTTTCAGGACCCGAGACTAAAAACCAGGGAGGAGGTTTGGACAAGTGAAAACGTGCTGACCAATACATTGCCTTTCCGATGACTGCCTGCATTTTGTCGTCTGTCTGAAAGTACTGAAAATGAGTTTTGATTTTGTTTTATGCTTTATACAGCCCCCAAGGGGAGGACAGGCAAGACGCTTTCCTGGTTAAAAATAGGGCAATGGGGTTTGGAACAAGTGTCCTGCCTTTGCTACGCTGTTTTTGCACACGCAACGGTTTCTTTCTGACTGTTGTCTTTGTTTCTT
>JABDAO010000133.1 GCA_013289095.1 Bacteroidota bacterium
TGCGATAGGAAAACACGTGAACAGAACTTCACCTTGATTACTTCAAACGAAAGGTCACAAACTGTGTTAAAACCGGCTATTCAAGAGATGAAATCATAAAGAATGATTAATTTCGCGTCAGTATTATTTGTATTTCTTATGTAATATACATGCGCCGCATTAACGTTTACAAGCCATTCCTTGCTTTTGTCTTGTTCATTTGCGGCATGACGCAGCTGAATGCTCAGTCTCTCCTTGTTTTCGACACCCTCCTGCTCCCGGGTCATATCATACAAAAGGTAAGTGCATCGGCCTGCAGCGATGTGTGGTGCATTGAGGGAAACACCTCCAGGGGTCTGTACCGGTACGATGGCAGCGGAATATTGCACAACAACTCGGCTGCCCTGTCGGCAATGACTCCTTCCGCTTTTTCTGACCTGCTTTGCACCGACACAAACGAAGTGGTTATTGGCACCTTTAACGACTATGCTTATTCCTGGAAAAGCGGGGTAATCTATAAAATCAAGCAGACAGACGGGCTTACCGACAGTACCGTGAACGCCGTTGATGGTCAGACGGCAGGAGGGATGAAACCACCTACCGTTGGCATTTCTACCGGAACAGGGGGCTTCCTGTCTACAGCCAACAGCTATACTTCCTACAGCCAGGCAATTTCAGGTGCAAACAGGTATGATTACCTGGAATTCGCAAATTCAACTGCTGCCGGGAACTACATCCTTGACCGGCAAAGATCAGGAGGAAATGCCGACTTGATCGATGTACGAACAAACGCTTCCGTCTTTCAGCTTTTCCCCGGCTCCCTCTATCCCTTAATCAACACCGCCACAGAGACAAACTACACGGTGGTTGGCAACACGACTAACACACTGGCAGGAACAGATTCCGGGCTGGTATTTTTTTCACCCTCTACATCCTTTTTCCTGCATGGAAAAAACATCAACAAGGTAATCAAATGCGGCAAGACCGATATCCTGGTTGGTTCCGACAGCCTTTACATTTTCAACTACAACTCTACCCCAAAGATCAGCAAATGCGCTTATCCCCAGAACCGGTACAAAGTGAATGATATTGATATCTCCCCCACAGGCTGTATCTGGCTGGCTACAGACAGCGGTCTGGTGCGGCTGAAAGATATAAACTGTGCCGATTTCAAATCGGGTTTTGCAGCCGGCGATACTTCTCTTATCTATAGCAAGGCCTGCACGGTAAATTTCAATCCTGTCTGTGCCGGCTGCGCCAATAACTTTCAGTGGAACTTTGGCGACACCACCACAGCAATGGTCAGTGCCCCTGCACATACTTATCCCCAGTCAGGCATCTATTCGGTTACCCTGATCGCATCGAACGGTTTTTGCTCGGATACCATACGAAAAAACATCCATGTGCTTAAATGCTGCGATTCTTCGTACTTCTATTATGCCAACCTTCGTAGTCAAGATACAGTATGCGGCGGAACCACTATCAAACCACTGGATGCAGGTGTTTTCCCTTCCTGTCATTATCTATGGTCAACCGGCGACACCACACATGCCATACTTCCTGTAGGCACGGGTACATACTGGGTGAAAATCACCACCCAGGGAGGCTGTGTCTCGACCGACACGATGCATGTAACGGTGATGAACAAACCAACAGTGAGTTTTACCGGGCTTGCTTCAACATATTGCAGCAACCACCCGGCGGTGGTGCTGAGAAGCACACCTTCAGCAGGAACCTTCTCCGGCAGCGGCATGTCGGGCGATACCCTTCACCCAGGCAATGCCACAGGTGGCACACACCAGATTATCTTTACCTATACAGGCCCTCCAGGTTGTTCGGGCGCCGACACACAGTCTGTAATCATTCACATTGCTCCGGTTGCCAGGTTCACTCCTCTGGCTCCTTTCTATTGCCTGAATGCTGATTCGATAAAACTGATCGGCTCGCCGTTAGGCGGGGTCTTTTCGGGGAGAGGAATATTCGATACGATTTTTAAACCCAACCATGCCGGCGTTGGAAAAGATACGGTGACCTATATTTTTATAGACACCAACGGCTGTTCAGATACCAGCAGGCAAGCGGTGCTTATCAAACCCATTCCAACCGTTAACGCTTCCGGGCTTTTACCTCAGTATTGTTATACGGCCCCATCGAGTACGCTTACCGGGACACCGGCAGGCGGTACTTTTGCCGGGAACGGCATGAGCGGAAATGTCTTCAGCCCCGGCTCGGCCATAGGCATGGATACGATCCAGTATACCTTCACCGATACAAACACCTGCACCAATAACAGCACCCTGTTTACAAACGTGTTTAAACAACCTGTCGTTTCTGTGTCAGGACCTTCCAGCGTTTGTCCGGGGAAAAGCAGTGTCCTCGGAGCCCAGGGCAATGGCACCTTTTCCTGGAGTACGGGAAATACGGCCGATTCCATCACGGTCTCCCCTTCTTCCACCACAACCTATACGGTTACCGTAACCAATCCCTGCGGCAGCGCTTCCCAGATCCACGTGCTGACTATCCAGCCCTTGCCCAACGTACACGCTTCTGCCGACACCACCATCCTTACCGGAACAAGTGCCCACCTCAGCGCTTCCGGCGGTTCTTCGTATTCCTGGTCGCCCGGCAACGGGCTCAGTTGCCCTTCCTGTCCTGTCACCGAGGCGAGCCCAGCCTCCACCACGCTTTATTGTGTGACGGTATCCGACACCAGCGGATGTACCAAATCGGCCTGTGTGACGGTAACGGTGGAGGATAACTGCAACATTTTCATCCCTACGGCATTCACCCCCGGAAGAGGGGGCGTCAATGCCCTCGAATGCGTGCTGGGCGATTGTATCGAAAGCGTGGTTTTTTCGATTTATGACCGATGGGGGGAACGGGTTTTCCAGGGCAGCGGACAGCGGGTATGCTGGGACGGTACATACAAGGGAGAAGACCTGGATTCGGCAGTATTCGTTTATATGGTCGATGCCACGATGAGTAACGGAGCGCATGTAACACGGAAAGGAAATATCAGTCTGATACGTTAACCGATTTGAGAAAAAACATGTATAAACTGCTCATCAGAACCGGCATCCTGCTCTGTTTCCTGTTTCTGGGAAATGGCAGCTGCGGCTATGCACAGGATGCGCATTTCTCCCAGTTCTGGATGTCTCCCCTGCGTCAAAACCCGGCTCTGGCGGGTATTGATTACGGACTGGAGGCTTTTGTAAACTACAAAAACCAGTGGGGGAGCATTTCTTCGCCCTACAAAACCTTCGATGCCTCTTTTGATATGAGGCTCAACAAAAAGAAGATAGAGCGGGGCTTTTTCGCGGCTGGTCTGGATATTCTGAGCGACAAAGCAGGGGCCGGACAAATGGGTACGCTACAGGCCGATCTCTCCCTGGCTTATCATGTTATACTCGATCAGCACAACACCCTGGGCGCCGGATTGATGGGTGGCTTCGGACAGCGAAGCGTGAATTATTCAAACCTTCAATGGGCAAGCCAGTATGATGGCACCAGCTATAACCCTGCCCTCCCCGGTGGTGAAACTTCCAGTTCCAACAATTATTCTTTTATGGATCTGGGGGCAGGTATTGCCTGGGCGTACCACCGTTCGAGTGAACACGTGACAGGCTATGATCTGCCTGGGACAAATGCCGGTCTGGCCTTTTTTCATCCCGAGCAACCCGGTTATGCGTTTGCATCTTCCACCGGGGCAAAGCTGTATATGAAGATGGTGGCAACGCTCAACAGCCGTCTTGATTTTAATAGGGGCGACAATTCCATCATCCCTGGTTTCAGCTATACCAAACAGGGTACACAGCAGGAATTGCTGCTGGGCGCCATGTTCCGTTTCCGTCTGAAAAAGGAAAGCATGGCCAACGGGTATGTGCCTGGCACCGCCTTTTCAATCGGCGCTTCGTACCGGAATGATGATTCCATCATCGCAGCCATGCTGCTCGAGATCGGGCAGCTCGGCGTGGGTTTCAGTTATGACATCAACGTATCGCCGCTTAAAACCGCCAGTACCGGGCTAGGTGGGGCCGAAATCAGTATCCGGTTCCGGAGTGCGAAATCGGCCCTGGTGGGCTCCCGATCAGAACTTCTATCCAGATAGCGCTTGCTGTATCCCTGGCGCTGACCAGTTTATCGATCCTACAGAAACGGAACATGCCAGGCGCAACCCGCGCATGAATACTCATTACAATCAAAGCCTAACTCCCAATATCAACACATCATCCAGCTGATCAAG
>JABDAO010000134.1 GCA_013289095.1 Bacteroidota bacterium
ATTCTTATCGGCCGGAGGGCCTGCAAGTTCGATGATCCTGGCCAGGAAATCGGTTCCATATTTTTCAAACTTGCTTTCGGATACTCCCGGTATACGGAGCATTTGTTGCATGCTGCGTGGGAGCTGAGATGCCATCTCCCGCAGGGTTTTGTCATGAAAGATCACATAGGGGGGGAGGTTGGCGCTTTCGGCAATAAGCTTTCTCAGCTTTCGCAGGTGTTCGAAGACATCGCTGTCTGTCTCTTCTCCGGTTGTTACTGTTTTTGAAACAGGTTGTTTTTCTTTTTTCAAAACAGGCTGGTTAACCAGTTGTACGGCTTCCTTGCCTTGCAAAACAAGTCTTCCGTAATCGGTTACTTTGAGCACGAAATTTTCGTCGTAGGCCATTTCAATCAAACCGAGTTGAAGAAACTGCAAGAGGTGATGCTGCCAGGTATCAAAGCTCAGGCCTTTGCCTGCCCCATAGGTCTTGATCTTGTCATAACCCAGTTCGAGCAGTTCGCCGCTTTGTGAGCCCCGCAATACATGGATGAGCATGGTAGTTCCTACCTTTTCGCCCAGACGTAGCAGGGCCGACAAGGCTTTTTGCGCCTCAATGGTGCCATCGGCATAGGTCGGAGGGTTTTTGCAGACATCGCAGTTGCCGCAATCGTTGGTACAGGTTTCTCCAAAATAACTCAATAAAATTTTACGACGGCATACCCTGGCTTCGGCATATTGCTGTATTCGTTTGAGTTTTTCGAGCGCGAGTTCTGCCTGTCCGCTTTCCTGGGCAAAACGGGTGAGCATCATCAGGTCTTTGAGGCTGTAATACAAAACGGTATCGGTGGGCAATCCATCCCTTCCTCCGCGGCCTATTTCCTGATAATAGCCTTCCATGTTTTTGGGCAGGTTGTAATGCATGACCCAACGCACATTCGATTTGTCGATACCCATGCCAAAAGCAATGGTGGCGCATATAACCGGAACTTCATCGTTAATAAAAGCTTCCTGTGCCTGATTGCGGTCTTCGCTGCTCATCCCGGCATGATAAAATGCGGCAGATACACCCTGGGTTTTCAGTGCAGCGGCCAGTACTTCGGTTCCTTTGCGGGAGAGACAATAAATGATACCCGATTCGTTTTTGCGTTTGGCAATGAAACGCCCGATCTCAGCCAGCTTTTCTTTATCCTTCAAACCGCTTGCTACCCTCAGGCTCAGGTTTGGACGATCAAAAGAAGAAACGAATACCTGGGGCTCTGCGAGGCCAAGTTGCAGGATAATGTCTTTGCGGGTTGTTTTATCGGCTGTTGCCGTAAGGGCAATGAATGGCACGGCCGGGAAAAGGGTACGCAACGTTTTAAGCCGGGTATACTCCGGTCTGAAGTCGTGCCCCCATTGGGAGATGCAATGTGCTTCGTCGATGGCAAAAAAGGAAATCGGAAAGGTGCGTAATAATGTTTCGCTGAGAGAAAGCACTTTTTCGGGACTCAGGTAAAGCAGTTTCAGGTTTCCTTCCTGACATCTGCTGATGACGGCCTGTTCTTCTCCGGCATTCTGACTGCTGTTCAGGAAATCGGCAGGCACGCCATTTGCCTTCAGCCCCTCTACCTGATCTTTCATGAGAGCAATGAGCGGTGAGATGACAACACAGGTTCCGGGCATGAGTAAGGCCGGAACCTGGAAACAGATAGATTTTCCTCCTCCGGTGGGCATCAATACCACTGCATCTTTTTTGTTCAGGACCTGGTTGATGATGTCTTCCTGCATGGGCCGGAAGCTGTCATAGCCAAAATATTTTTTTAGTATCTGATGGGTAGTCATGGTTGATAAATACAAAAATGTTTTTCAGGTGCACCGACCCCCTGGGTCGATCATTTTTTTAGCTGATTTCTCATCGCCAGATAAAAAGAAGTCCTGTTCAGTGCATACCACAGCGAAACAAGGAAGACGGCTGAAAAGGGGAATACAGATGATTCGTTTTGATGTTTGAACAGGAATCGGGACAATGTAGAAACCTGTTTCTGACCCAACTGCATAAAAGCAGTTTTTTCTGTACCCCTGCTGACCTGGCTATGCATTCGGATGATTCAGCGAACGAATGTAGTGATTTTACTTCGTAACCAGGTGGAAGTATAAGCCAGGCAAAAAGATAAAAGGAGGAAAATAGGCGGGGTCAACGAGCACGATAGGGCGGTCTGTTTTTATTATTGATCGGTTGAATAACAGCTAGTTATAGAGCAATTGCCGGGAGCGGTCAAGCTGTTGCCGGGGTTGACCCGGCACTGAATGTGCGTCAGAAAATATCCCGCTGTCCTCCCGCTGTTTCGAATAAATTAGCTACTTTAGGAGCCTCGTGATGATCCCCCTCTTGCGGGAAACAACCATCTAAAAAGCCACCTATGAAAAAAGTCATTACCCTGTTCGCATACCTATGCTGTATTTTGCTTATCCCGGTTACCCAAACAAAGGCTCAATCGTCTGTTCAACCGGGTCTTACTCCTCAGTTTATGACCGATATTACCATTGAACAAAATACCCTGGCCAACCAGCGTCATGTTCGCATTGCATCGGCATTTAACGGCTGGATGTTCGCAGCCTTTATCGTAAACGACACTGTTTCGCACAAAGGTGGGGTTGTGGTTAGTTACTCCAGAAACGGAGGGATCAACTGGTTGCCGTTTAACGGGTATCCTTATTTCGATCACTCCTGGTACACCGGTTGCGATATTACGGTTGAAGGGGTTGATACCGCTTTACTGAACGTATTTGTAGGCGATGTAAGAAGAGACCTGATCAGCAATAAATACGAGGTGGAAGTGCAGCGTTACGAGGCTATTCACATTGCCTTTCCCCCAACACAGGTTTATTTCAAGCAACTCGACAGCAACAAGGTCTATGATATGGCCCTGACAAGCGATTACCGCCAGCCTTCTGTTTCACCACCGGTTGATACAGTCTATACGGTTGGGCTGCTTTATAATCACCATGGCTTTGGGATGGATACCATGATCTTTGCAACTACAGAATCAAAAAGCAAATACAAATTTGGTAAAGGGCGGGTGGTAGATACCGAAGCACACCTTCGCAATCTGGCCCTGTCCTATTCGTATAGCGCCACTGCAAACAAGGGAACCTATAACGCGGCCTGGGAAAGCCTGGATACTACCACCAGCACATTCGGACATATCCTGACTTCGAGATCTACCATGCGGGTTGATTCGGCCTGGCTGAAGCCTACCTATCTTGACTCACTCAACCCAAGCTTTATCAACATGCTCCGGAGCCCGAGCATTGCCTGTCAGAATTCAAATACAGATAATGACAGCAGCAACGCCACAGCCGCCATCAGTTTTGATTATGCCCGCAATGGGTTTGCAGACAGTCTCGACCTGTATGCATACGTAAACAACCGTGCCGATTCTACCAACTTCTGGAGCCTTCTGGCCCTTGCTGTTACAAACCACAATGAATTGCAGTCGAACCTTGCTTACGATGCAAAAAACAACCAATTCCTGATCACCTACTACGATTCAACCGCAGGCGGATTGGTTTACATGACTGATTCGGTGTCTCATCTGCTCCCGGTAAACCTGGTCAACACGCAGTATAACGACCTCACCACGAATCTTAAGGCTCCGTGGCCACGTGTGGTAAGCAATCCATCTACAAAAGGCGCATTCTTTGCCTGGGCCATTGAATCATCAACGGCGGAGGGTGTAATTAAATGCGATGGAACCTATCTGTTTACTTCCACCGGCCCCATCCTGCAACTCGATGGCATGAAGGTGTTTAATCCTTATCCAAACCCGGCCACCTCAGCGGTCATCCTACCTGTATTTTCAGATCTCGCTGCCGAACTGAAGATCACGTTGGTGGATGTACTCGGGCAACCGGTATGGTCTGAAATGAAATCGGTGCCTGCGGGCGGGTTGATGAATATCGATCTGGATGTAGCTGCGTATGCAGCCGGTGTTTATTTCTGCCGGATTGAAACAGCAACCGCCTCGCATACCTTGCGTTTGGTGGTGCAACACTAGGCCAGGCGAAAAACGCCAATAAAAAAACTTCAATAATCCACACAACGTATTCTGTGGATTATTGAAGTTTTTTTTGTGGTTAACAGAAACAATGTGCAACCTCCTTTTTCAAAAAAGGAAGTTAGAGTTCACTCAAAAAGTCAGAACACGACAGACTGCATTGCGTGTCTTTATCAACCAATTAATAGGTACGTTACCTGAC
>JABDAO010000135.1 GCA_013289095.1 Bacteroidota bacterium
AATTTCTGACGCAGTTCATCGTTCGTTTCCCGTTTGATTTTCCATTTTATGGCATTGGCCGAGTTTGGCGATTTCTCATCCGGGGGGCCAAACATCATCAGCGATGGCCACCACCAGCGATTCAGTGCATCCTGTGCCATTTCCTTCTGAGCCGGGGTTCCTTTGGCGAGCACAGTAGTTATTTCATAGCCCTGACGCATGTGAAAACTTTCTTCCTTACAAATCCTCACCATAGCACGCGCATAGGGGCCGTACGAAGTACGTTGGAGCATGACCTGATTCATGATTGCAGCCCCGTCTACAAGCCAGCCTATAGCGCCGATGTCGGCCCAGGTGAGTGAGGGATAATTAAAGATGCTGGAGTATTTTGCCTTCCCGGTGAGCAGCTGATCAATGAGCTCTTCCCGTGAAATACCGAGTGTCTCGGTAGCGCTGTATAAATAGAGCCCATGCCCCCCTTCGTCCTGTACTTTGGCAAGCAGAACCATTTTGCGTCTCAGACTTGGAGCCCGGGTGATCCAGTTTCCTTCGGGCAGCATACCAACCACTTCGGAGTGGGCATGTTGTGAAACCTGACGAATGAGGTGTTTGCGGTAAATATCGGGCATCCAGTCTTTCGGCTCAATGCTTTCATTTCGGGCCAGCTTGGCATCGAAGTTTTCTTCCAGTTGTTTTACATCCATTGACTACAAGTATTTCAGGTCTAAAGGTCGCTATTTATCTGCTCTTTGTCAAAAGGTGTATGAATTGACTTATCAGCACAGCATCTTCAAATACAATATGCCATAAAACAAAGATAATTCAATATTAAGTATCGCAAACACAAGACACACAAACAATTAATGTCTTATTCATTCAAAATACCCAAACAAAAGAAATGGCATCTTACCTCTAATGAGATAAGTGCCATCTGCGTTGTTTTTGTGTATCTGCTCCGTTTACAGAGAGGAGCTTACATCTCCGGCGATTTTTTGATCGGTTTTCCGGCTAAAAATTGTTTCCAGGGCCCCCAGTAATGAGCATGCCAGCCTTTCTCAATGCTTTCGGCTTGCTTATCAGGCACATTTGCATGAATTGCGTGTAACACCGTGTTCTTGCCTTTTTTTTCGAGGTTGATGATAAAGGTTGAGTCTACATCGTTCTTGTCCCACCCCTGTGCTCTCCACGTCTGAACAATGGTCTGATCTTTTGCCAGGTGTAGATTTTTACCTGTGATATACCCTCCGTGCGCTGAATACTCGCCCCCGATTTTTGCACTGATTTTAGCAGGAGCGCCTGTAGCCTTGCTGTGCTTTTTTGAGTTCATATACAACTCGTACAAGGCCTTGGGACTTGTGTTTTTGAATACGATTTTTTGATGGATTGTTTTTGCCATTGGGATTTCTGATTTTAGGTTAATAAAATAAAAGTCATCATTGGAATGATTGTCTGAAGTTATGACCACAGTACCCTTACACACCGAATTGTGTTAAATGATGATCCAGGTGTTTATACTGGCTCTGCCCCCACTCGGCATCGGTAAGCGGGCCGAACATGGGATGAGTTTTATCAGATACATTGGCGGGCGTAAACCGTTTTACCTGATCGAGCAAACGGGCTTTCTGGATATCGAAGACTTCCTGGGTATCAATTTTAAATTGCTTTGGGGTGAACCCGTTTTTTTTGAAAGGTGTTTGACCAACCACGGCGTTTTTAATCATCGGACCGAATAATTTACCCAGCAGGCCGCGTTTCGGCTTTGGATTAGACAAGGCCATCTCCAGGGGCATTGTGTTGTGTTTCAGCATCTGAGCCACTGTCATCTTGCCCCATTGCGGGGTTGTGTTTGAGGTAAGCGAAGAAATACGTTTGATGATTTCTTCCTTGGCCGCCGGGTCGAAAAGATTTTTCATGCGTTATGGGTTTAATGAATTTAGGTGAACGGTTATTTCTTTGTAACTGAAGATGAAGCCTAAATATACAATTTCTCAACCAGTTTTTTCATTTTCCTGAAAAGTCTTCAGGCGTGTCCAGGTTCCGCTTTCCTCCCAGTTGTACGCATCGGGAACGGTAAGTAATGGCAGGCGGGTTTTGAAACTCAGTTCCCGTGACAGGTTCATTCCCGGATTGAAGAGCTGATCGAGCAGGCTGGAGGTACCCCGGGAGATGACGAGCCAATCTGTATATGTATGCAAACAGAAATCATTCAATCCCGAAACCACATCTGCCCGGTGGAGTAAACGGATATCGGGTTTGTTCGAGTCCAGGTTTTGACGGAGCTCGTCTCTGAAGCGTTCGAACATCATCGTCTCCAGATGCCTGGAGTACCCAAAATTGCCCATGTGTAAGATCAACAGACCTGCACCGAAACTCTCTGCCAGTTTAAAAACAAAACGGATCACCGGCAATTCGTTTTTGCGATACTCTGTTACATAGGTCAACTGTTTAACGCCGGTAAAAAAACCATCTTCTGGAATCGTGAGTACAGGGCAAGACGCCAATCGAATGACTTCCCAGGTGTGGCTTGTCGAGAAAAGCCGGAACAAACCATCTGCACTGTGTGTTCCGGTAAAGATCAGGTGAACGCCTGATTCCTGGGCTTCCCGGCAAACCTCTTCTCCGGCCGCACCTTCTCTCACCTTGCATTCGTATTTCATGTCACCGGGTAGAATTCCGATATGTGTCATCAGGACATTACCATGTCTCTTCACACTTTCCAGTTCGGCCAAACCCCGTTCGTGAATACGCAATTCACGATTCAAGAGTGGAACAGCTACCGGCACGGGATATACATGCAAAAGCATAATCCGGCTCTTGGTATATGCAGCAAACTGAAAAGCATAGCGTTCTGCATTTCTCACTTTTTCCGAAAAATCGGTTGCCATTACTACGTTCAGGTGATTTTCCATCGCATCTTTCTTTTGAAAAAAAATGAAGATTCAAACCGTTTCAATCTGCCCCATTTACGGGCGATCATCCCAGCCATCCATTCTTTTCGACAGAACAAAGCCTCTTATCGCCAGACCATGGCTGAGGTTCGGTCAAAATGAAGATTTCACCAAACCGGCTCATCCTGCAAATTGTCTCCTGCGCGCATCTCTTATTTCGCCTGCCAACCACTTCCCTTTCTGTCGTCTATCGTTCTGATGGGCTACAGGGATCGCTACAACATCAGGCCAGGAAAAGGTCTTCGGAAGGGCGCAGAAACAGGGGCAGTGAGCTATTGCATGCTGCGACGGCAGCGCCTGGCGGCGCGCTCAAAATAAAATTTTGTTACCGGTTTGTGTTATAGTGATAAGAAGGAAGGGATATTATTCTTTTAACCCGCACTTTTCAGTTGAAGATGGCTAACGCTCTGAAAGGGCCGCCAGCTCTCAGGAGCAGCGGGATAACCCAAATCCATTGCACAAAATCCAAACGCACTGAACAGCAGTGCACTACGTTTCTACTGTTCATTTTGGGTTTAATTTCTGCATATACACGAGGCATGACAGGGATCTTCAGACAGTTTTTATTGATTCTTTGTCTGATGATGGTTACCTCGTGTGCCATTCAACTCTCTCCTCCTTTTGTCTTTCACCGTGAAGCGCCTTTTATCTGTTTCAGGAAACAATGCAGGGTCAAAACCCTTTCGCACCACCTCAATCAAAAAAGGGCCACCAACATGAGTAGCATCAAACCGGGGTCGCGGATTCAAAAAAAGAAGTTAAAGAAAACCGTCCCTCCCTCCATCCGTCTCACCAAGAGAAAACAGAAAGAGGAGATGCCCCGGTTTTGAACCCGTTTTTTTGCCTGGACAAGACTTGAAATCTGCAAAAACAGACAAATTGAGGGAGAACCTCGCTCCGTTGCGGGCAAGCGTAAATGCAAGCCACCCCCCAAAAACCTCCATTCACTCACTGAGAATCGCAATTGAATCATTCCTGCCTTTTCGTATTCTCATTCCCGGTACTTTAGTAATATCAGGATTCAAACTCAATATTACCCGATGGCTGTTATCCATTGGAATTCTATAAAACGTGCAGTCATAGCCTTCAACGATGAAACTCATCTGGTCTTTCGCTTCCCAAAACCGGTTCAAATCGCCTCAGGCGAAAGGAAAAGCCTATGCAGAAGCTGTTGGTCTTCCTGAGCAAAGCCATACCAAGGCAAAGCAAAAAAACAGGCTCCCCAGGTGGT
>JABDAO010000136.1 GCA_013289095.1 Bacteroidota bacterium
CATTTTAAAAGGCACATTGATGATGGCCTGATAATCTTCGCCGGCTTCGAGCATGTCTTCGTCATCCTGTTCATAGTACCAGTTGATGATGATCTCGCTGCCGTTTTTGTGGATGGCTTCAAGTTTCTTGAAAACATCGAGTATGCATTTGGAAGAACTGGTGTTGAAATATTCAAGTTGAATATTTACGCTGGTGGCGGTTTTAGGTTTTGCTCCGTATTTCTCGAGCCATTCAACCAACGGTTTATAAAACTCAATAGAATTCTCAGGAATAGACCGTCCCTTTATTTCCAGGGCGCCCTTCTCCATGTCGAAATTGATGGTGGGCGTCTTTGGTGTTCCTTCGATGGTGATTTTTTCCATAACAGCTGTTTTTTTATTGGGATATTTTAATGTTTAAACTAAAAAATGAATAATTGTCGTCAACAGGCATGAAATTGTAATTGAGTTTTTCCCCCGTTTTACGGGCGATATCAATCATCCCTAACCCACCTCCTCCTTTATCCGACATCTCTCCATTGTTGAGAACCATTTTGTAGTAGTCTTTCAATTCTTCCTTGGTCAGTTTGTTGATCTCATCCAGACGGTTTTTGAGACTACTCACATTCCTTGATTTGATGTAATTTCCGGTAATAATGTTGTATTGATTGTCAACCTTCCCGATCATGAAGATGGCAGAACGGGCTTTGTCGTCGGGGGTAACATTGGCGGGCATATCATCCATGTGGTGATACAGGTTCTGCAGACATTCTACCAGTACGTTGTATACCTTCTTCTTGATCTTGGGCTCTTCCTGCATGTTATCCAATTTGGATTCCATGATTTGGAGGATAGAAGTCAGCAATTCGGAGGTGATGTCGCCCTTAAATGACAGCATAATATTATTACGCTCCATTTTGTCATAAAAATCGTAAATATCAACCATCATAAAAGGTGGGTGTGAATTTGCCTAAGTCCTATGAGAAGCAAATTTAGATAAAAAGTTCACATAAACACTATTATTCAAAAAAAAGCAGAAATGAGTGCAATTAAACGGATTAGCGGCATTTCCCTTCCTAAACGTTAACTTCAATGCACCGGTATATGCGCGGCTCTCTGTAGATGACCGTATTTCTGCTTTTCCGTGAACAGGGCTTACATTCTTGTGATCTGTGTACAAACAGAGGATGACCGGCCATCGGTCTGCGGCTTACACACAATCAACTTATCAGTACCTTCGTCGGAGGTAAACAAACCTAAAGGGTCCTATTCCTTTCAGCAGCAGAGAACGGGGCCGGAACGCATCATGGAAATCGGAGAAATCCTGTATAAATACTGGGGGCATACCACGTTTCGTTCCTCCCAGGAAGAAATCATTCGTCAGGTCATCGCCGGCAAGGATAGCCTTGCCTTGCTACCGACCGGAGGAGGTAAATCGATCTGTTTCCAGGTGCCTGCCCTGGCCATGCCCGGGCTTTGTATTGTTGTCTCCCCGCTTATTTCGCTGATGCGTGATCAGGTTCAAAACCTCAATGGCCGTGGCATCAAAGCCATTGCAGTGAACTCGGCCATGAACAAACGCGAAATAGATCTGGCAATCGACAACTGCGTGTATGGGGATTACAAATTCCTGTATGTAAGCCCCGAACGGCTCAGCACAGCTGTATTCAAGGCCCGTGCCCCCCAAAATGAAGGTAAATCTCATTGCTGTGGATGAAGCACACTGCATTTCACAATGGGGATATGATTTCAGGCCCGGTTATCTCCAGATTGCCGAGTTGCGCGATATTCTTCCGAACGTGCCAATCCTTGCCCTTACAGCCACCGCAACCAGGGAGGTAATAAAAGACATACAAGAAAAACTGCTCTTCAAAAAGCCGAATGTCATCAGCAAGAGTTTTGAGCGAAAAAATCTGGCTTATGTGGTGCAACGCCAGGAGGACAAGCTTTCCCGTTTGTTGAAAATATGCAACAATATCAAGGGAACGGGCATTGTATATGTACGCAACCGTCGAAAAACAGTAGAAACCGCCGATTACCTGCGAAGCCACGGCATTCCAGCCGATTACTACCATGCAGGTTTGCCTTCAGCCATGCGCGACAAGCGACAGGAGGCCTGGATGAACGGAACCATACGTGTCATGGCCTGTACCAATGCCTTTGGCATGGGCATAGATAAACCCGATGTACGTTTTGTAGTCCACCTCGATCTGCCCGATTGTCTGGAAGCCTATTTTCAGGAAGCCGGAAGGGCCGGAAGGGATGGGAACAAATCATTTGCCGTCCTGCTTTGGAACAAACAAGATACCCTGCAGCTCGAAGAAAACATCATCCAGAGTTTCCCTTCCATCGAGGAAATCAAACAAACGTATCAGGCGCTCGCCAATTTTTATCAGTTGGCTATAGGCTCTGGTTTCGGTCAGAGCTACGACTTTGACATTTCCCGGTTCTGCGATACCTATAACCTTACACAGCTCACGGTTTTTAACAGCCTCAAATTCCTGGAACGCGAAGGGTATATTGGTTTGAGCGAAGCCTTCCTCCAACCTTCCCGGATTCATTTTGCGCATCGCAAGGATGAACTCTACAAGTTCCAGGTTGCCAACAAAAAATACGATGAATTCATCAAGCTCCTGCTGCGCTCATACAGCGGCATGTTCGAGAACTATGTGAAGATCAGCGAGACCGAAATTGCCCGGAGGGCCGGGTCTACGCGCGAGGAGGTAATAAAAGACCTCGAGTACCTGGATAAACTGGGAGTCCTTTCATGGATCCCGCAAACGGAGTTGCCCCAGTTGCTCTTCACCCGCGAACGCTGTGATGCCAGAGACCTCCAGATTTCTCCGGTGAACTACAGCGAACGCAAAAAGACGGCCCTCGAACGCATGAACCGTATGATCAGTTATTGCAGCTCCGATCAGCGTTGCCGGAGCCGTCAGCTGCTGGCCTATTTTGGCGAAACCGATGTGGAAGATTGCGGTCATTGCGATGTATGCCTTGAACACAAACAAAAACAATTCACCCATGCCGAATTCGATCTGGTGATGGAAGAAATTGTAAGCCTCATCAGCATCCGCCCCCATACCCTGCCCGAAATCGTGGACAGTATTGCCGATCACCGCGAAGAAAAGGTGCTCAAAGTAATCCGCTGGTTGCTGGACAACGAAGAGATTGGATATAACTCCGAAAACAGGCTCCATTTTCTCAAATAGATGACCGTGAAATTAAAAAGCGATTTCTTCCTGCGCGAAGATGTAGTACAAATCAGCAAAGATCTGCTGGGCAAGGTGCTCTGCACAGCTATCGATGGCAGGATAACGAGCGGAATAATCACAGAAACCGAAGCCTATGCCGGAATTACCGACAAGGCATCGCATGCTTATAGGGGAAGAAGGACTCCCCGTACGGAAACGATGTTTGGGCAGGGCGGCCAGGCCTATGTCTACCTTTGTTATGGCATACACCGGCTTTTTAACATTGTGACTAATACCGAAGGCATCCCGCACGCGGTGCTAGTGAGATCTATTAAACCAGTTGAGGGCATTGAAACCATCCTTGAGAGAAGAAATAAACCAGCCCTGACCAATACAATCACAACAGGACCAGGCACTGTAGCCCAGGCACTGGGCATCCGGATTGCTCATACAGGCGAAAATATGTATGGGAAAAAGATCTGGGTGGAAGACCGGAACATACGCGTACATTCTGGGGAGATTACCGCTTCTCCCCGTGTGGGTATTGATTATGCAGGAGATCATGCCCTGCTTCCCTGGCGTTTCAGAATATCCTGATCACAAACCGTTTCTCAGATCAGGCACTGGTTTGTTTAACCGGATTGCTAATAAGTTGATAACACATGGTTAACTTGATGAAGAAAAATACCTGTTCTTTGTTTTCAGAAATTACACTCCATGAAAAAAGTCCTCCTCCTTCTTCTGCTATCGGCTATGATCACCCTGATCTTTCCGCACACGGCAAATGCATGCGATAAGGTCATCAAAAATCCAAAGAGTACAAAGAACGCCAAACATAGTCAGGGCGTACATCCCGGTCAAACACACGGCGTGAATAAATAGTCAACTCCCCCTTTTTACACCGTGTTTATGTCTTGACGATAGATTCCGGCTATCTTTGCGAATATGCGACACGAGCCTTTTCAAT
>JABDAO010000137.1:0-563 GCA_013289095.1 Bacteroidota bacterium
ATAGAGCGGTTTGATGCCAAGCCGATCTCTGGCAATAAACAGTTCTTTTTTCACCTGATCCCAGATTGCAAAGGCAAACATACCATTCATGTGTTTGACACATTCTTTTCCCCAGCGTTGGTATGCTGCCAGAACAACTTCAGTATCAGTGTCGGTTGCAAAGGGATAAGCCTGCTCTGTCGAACCTACCGCAATCCGGCGGAGCTCGAACTGAAGTTGCCGGTAATTGTACAGTTCGCCATTATAGACAATGCAATAGCGCTTATCGGAAGAGAACATAGGCTGATGGCCGGCCTTGCTGAGATCGATGATTGCAAGACGCCGGTGCCCGAGGGCAACGCCATCACCGATAAACATGCCTGCATCATCCGGACCTCGGTGTGCAAGAGCAGCATTCATCCCTCCTATTAGGACTTCAGCTTCCTGTTTGTTTTCCAGACCAATTATTCCATTAATTCCACACATGACTTAATTGCACTTGGTATAAAAATCTGATATTGCTTCGCAGACGAGGTCTACCTCGCGTTCACTCAGCTTATAAAATAATGGAACACGTATAAGAC
>JABDAO010000137.1:573-4110 GCA_013289095.1 Bacteroidota bacterium
GAAGCATACCGATCAGAATTAGGCAGGCTGCGTCCGTCGTGTCTGCTCGAAAAATAGGGGCTGGAGTGAAGCGCATGGTAATGAAAAGTTGTCTGAATCTTTCTATTTTTCAGAAATCCAATCAGGTTGTTTCGTTGCTGTTCGCTGGCACATAAAAAATAAAAAATGTGTCCATTCCCTGTGGCGTACGCCGGTACTTCAGGTAACACAAACAGCCCTTTTTGAGAGAGTATTGAAAGATTTTGATAGTACCGCTTCCAAATTCGTGTTCGTTTTAGTGTCACATTTTTAAGTTGTTGAAACTGGGCAAACAGGAAGGCAACCGTAATTTCAGAAGGTGCAAAAGAAGAGCCATGATCCATCCATTGGTAATTTACCGTCTGCCCTCGGAGATAGGAAGCCCGGTTTGTACCTTTGTCATGAAGGATTTCTGCCCGATCAACATTCTTTTTTCTGTTTACAAGCAAAGCCCCCCCTTCGCCGGAGGTGATGTTTTTTGTCTCATGAAATGAAAACGTCGAAAAATCGCCTAATGAGCCTAAGGGCTTGCCTTTGTACAAGGCATCCAGCGCGTGTGCAGCATCTTCAACGAGAAGGAGGCCATGTGCCTGAACAAGGGCAAGAATAGGATCCATGTCACAGGCTATTCCTGCATAGTGCACAACCACAACAGCCTTCGTAGCTGGTGTTATCAGCGGCTCAATCTGGGAAGCTTCCATGTTCGGGGTCGTAGCTGAACTATCAGCAAACACAATGCGTGCCCCCCGAAGGATAAACGCATTTGCGGTAGAGACGAAGGTGTAAGACGGCATGATCACCTCGTCACCTGGTTTGATTTCAAGCAAGAGTGCAGACATTTCGAGGGCAACTGTACATGACTGGGTCAGAAGTGACCTGCCATCAGGAAACATGGTCGAAAGGAACTGACCACAAAGATTCGTATATTTTCCGCCGGCAGCAACCTTTCCTGTGCTCAGGGCATCTTCTATAAACTCAAGTTCTTGCCCTGAGAGGAATGGTATATTGAATGGTATCACGGTATACTAGTAGTTAACGTTTTGGGGATGCTGCATCGTTGAACATCCACAGCATCTATTCAAATTGTTCCGACTGAGTGAATGAGAAGTTCGAAAACACCTATCGCCTCCAAATTTACTCATTTTCCAGACAGCCCCTGGTTCCTTTCAACCCGGTATTCAGTTGCATTTACATCCAAAGTCGAAGAAACAATCACAGATACCCGATTGACTCAGTCAAGCAGATTTCGTAGTGTAGCTTCCCAGGATTCAGGGGTGATCGCCATCCCGCACTCATGACTGGCTTTCGCCATGAGCAGAAGCGCCTCTTCTTTCATCACCGTGATTTTTTTCATGGCTTCAAAAAGGCTTGAAATCCGTTCGCCCTCGAAGGAATATCCGTTCACCCCATCTTTCAGAAAAGTATCTGAAGCCCCAACCCGGTTGCTACAAATCAATGGGAATCCAGCAATTGCAAATTCCTGTAGTGCCACGCCCCATTGATCAAAACGGCTCGGCATGATAAACACTCCGGCCCCCTTGATAATTTCTTCCATCTGCGAAGGCTGGATGAAACCAAAGTGTTTGATTTTGGGATGCAGGATGGGTTCCAGGTCACCCATTCCGACACACCATAATTCCCAGTCATTTGGATGTTCGTGTTGAAGTTGTACAAATGCTGACCATAAATCACTCACTCCTTTGTAATCAAAATACCTGCCCACATACAGGAACCGGTGGGGGAAATGTTTTTTTCGATCAGGGAAGGTGGAGTTAAAAATTTCCAGATACAGATCAACATCACAACAATAGGCCCCTGTATGGATTTGCGCTGAACGAAATCCCATTTTTCTCGCATAATTTACTTGTCTCCGGCCGGGTACCCACACCTTGTCAAACATCCGGAGAAATGAAAATGGGGCGGCAATCCTTCCGACAAATTGTTTGAAGGTACCTCTCCATTGATTGTCCAATCCAAGAACAAGAACCGTTTTCCCCTTCAACTTCCTGCACACGGCTATATAATCCTTATTCACCCATCCACTACAAAGCAGGAGGTCGGGCTGAATTTTCTCTGCCAGTTCAATTAATTCCTGGCGTTGAAAGCCGGTATTCACATACAACGAGAGCCCCGGTCCATCCGTGAATGAGAAGGGGGCTTCCTTGTTAACAGGAAAATGTACAACGTGAACCTGTAGCCCTGAATTGGCCAGATGCTTCATGCAGGCAAAGTTATACCCACCTAGCTCTGTATATAAAAACAATATTTTAATTTGCGTTGATGATCTCATTCTGCTGACCCTCCATTTCAAGTAGGCTTATCTTCCCTTTTTTGTCCTGATATTGGGTGAAATTATAATAATAAAGCCAAAAGAAAAAAGGCAGGCCATTCAGGAAATAATTTCCCTGACGCAATAGACAGAGGATAAGGAGAACTAGAACGCTGTTTGAAATCAGCCAATTGAGATCATCTTGATCTTCGTCCCTACGTCGTACATAGCATCGAAAAAGCAGTAAAAGCACGAAGCCTAAACCCAACAATCCTGTCTCTGAGAGCAATCTTAAAAACAAGGAATTGGCATCACTCTGATTAAAGGTTACGTTCAGGATATCGCGATTTCGGGTAAGGGAATATTTATCGAATGCCACTTTATGAGATCCAAGGCCGGTTCCGGTTATAATATTGTTTTTAAAGTTCATTGCGGCTATGTGAAAATTATTATACAACACAAAACTCGATGTATTCACATTTTTTACAGACAAATCTTCATCAATCCATAAAGCGATTGTTGAATCAACACGGGAGTTAAATTCAGGTACAACGGAATACATAATGGAAGAGAACAAAACAATAGCCCCAATCCCAATCAATAGATTTACAAAGTGGCCAAAATTGACCATGAACAAGAGCAAGATTACAAAAAAGCCGATATAGCCGGTAGAAGACGTACTGAGTAGAAAAACAACAATAATTACGAGACACTGTAATCTACTCAGAAAAACGTATTTCCGGGTAAATAGACCATAAATTGCCATAAATACAGAAGGGATGATTACGATTGAAAATTGGGCCGGCTCAGCAAAAATACTGTTCACACGAAGCCCTCCTTTTTCGCTGGCAATAAGTCCCCATTTGTTAAACAACCAACTATAATCATAACCAGGAGAAAAGCCGATCTTGTATGATAACCACTGAACTATTCCAATCCAGGAAACGAGCACCGCACCTTTTAAGTATAATTTAAACAGTCGCTCTATATCCATATCAAAGTATTTAAATACATAAAAATAGAAGGAAGTCGAAAGGAGAACGCCCAGGAAAATTTTAAGAAAAAGTTCCCAGGTATCATCCCCTGAAAAAATATGGAAAATCCCAAACACCAGTGGAAGAATCAGAAGTTGAAACGGAACTTTAGGAAAAACGTAGCGACTGATAAAAAAAAGGAAAAAAAAGCAGAAAAATGAGATAATGAAAATAGCCTTCAAACGGGGTGGTAAAAAATGTAATAGAACTGACGAA
>JABDAO010000138.1 GCA_013289095.1 Bacteroidota bacterium
TGGAAAAATTATTGTTACTCGAAAATTTTTACACGATCCGGGAAGTCATTGCCGAATCGGCCGGAAAACTGAGCGTGAAAGTTGAACTGAATGTACATCATCCTGTCTACAAAGGGCATTTCCCGGAAACACCGGTAGCGCCCGGAGTGTGTCTGATCCAGATGATCAAGGAAGTGGTGATGCAGCAGCAGCAACAGAATCTGCAGATGTCATCCGGCGATAACATCAAATTTATGGCCCTGGTAAATCCCAATCTTACCCCCTGTTTTTTTATTGATTATGAGTTGAAGTTTCCTTCTGCCGAACTCATTGAAACCGTTGCCATACTCCGTTGGGAAGCAGTTACCTATCTTAAGTTCAAGGGGAAATTCAAGGTAATAGCATAGCTTTTAGGAGGGGCATCCTGGAAACGGTATGTCTTTTCATTTAGCAACTGGCTGCGGTCATTTCTTTTTCTCCGTTTTCTCCGTTTTCTGCGCCTTCTCCATATTTTTTTCCGAAAATCTCTTCACATAATCCGCCCATTTTTCGGTTTTGTAGGCATTGTCTCCATAAAACGAAAGGATGGGCTCCAGTGTTTCGGGCGAAATATAAAACGGGAGGGTGTCAATGGGTTTCATCATTTCGTCCATGAGGATGAGCGACGGGAGGCTGATGTTTCGGTTGCTGAGCTCCATCACCAGATCATGGAATGGTGTGCCGTTGGTGCCTGTGTTGTAATAGGTCTTTCCTCCAAACGTTAACGTATCCTTTGTTTCTGCATTGAGGTTTATCAGATAAAAATGTTTGTTCAGGTATTCCCTGATTTTCGGGTCATTAAAAGTTGTTTTGTTCATCACCTGACAGCCGTTGCACCAGGTGGTATAGATGTCGAAGATAAATTTGCGGGGCTCTTTTTTGTTCAGCTTCTGGGCTTCGCTGAGACTGTACCATTTTGTTTCGGGGCCTTTCACCTTGCTGGTATCGTAGAATGCTTTCTGAAAGTGAGTTTTGAATTCTTCGTAGGCGGTGGTACGGAAAATGTTTTCGACGGTATACACTAAAATCGGCTCGATCTGTTTATTGTCGAGATATCCCGAGGTGTTTAGCTGGAACTGAAAGTTATTGCTGATAAACAGGGTGGAAGGGTAGGTAAGCTGGTTTCCGAGAAATTTCAAGGCCAGCTGGTGGGTAGAGCGTGGCTCCTTGCCTGGATTGAAATACTTTACGCCCTGGTACTCGATTGTGTCATGTCCTTCGGCATTGAACTTTACGGGATAAAACCAGGTATTGATATATCCGGCCAGGTTCTGATCGGTATACGTGGTGCGCATCATCTGTTTGCACCAGCCGCACCAGTCGGTATAAATATCGATGAGGAAGGGTTTTGGCTGTTTCTTGTTGAGTTCGAGGGCTTCGTTAAATGTCAGCCATTTTACCAGGCCTTGTTCTTCAACGGTGGGTTGGTGCATCTGTTCAACGGCGGGTTGATGAACCTGAGCTTTTAATCCAAAGCCGAGTAACGTGAGGAGGAGGAGAAATCGAAACGATTTTAGCATGGATGTTTATCAACTGATTTGCCCGGTAAAGATAAATAAAGTGGGTGAGCCGTAAAAATGCAAGAAGAAACGTCGAGATGTACAATCGGCTTCTGATCAACTTACAGATCCAGCATGAGCATTTCGGGCTGGTGTCGTTTCCAGCAATCTTCAATATGGTCGTCTACCATGCCGATAGCCTGCATAAATGCATAACAAATGGTTGGCCCGGTAAATTTAAAGCCCCGGCGTTGCAGATCCTTGCTCAGGGCTTCGGCTTCGGGCGAGGTAACAGGCACTTCGGGCTGATCGGTGTAACTCGTCTGAATGGTGCGGTAATCGGTAAATTGCCAGAGGTAGTTGTCAAACGTCCCGAATTCTTTTTGCGTTTTCAAAAAAGCCTTGGCATTGTTCACCACCGACCTGATTTTTAGCTCATTACGTATTATCCCCGGATCCTGGATCAACTCCTGGATCTTTTCTTCGCTGTACTTTGAAATTTTCACTGCATTAAACCTGTCGAAAGCCTTGCGGTAGCCATCCCTGCGTTTTAGGATTGTAATCCAACTCAAACCGGCCTGTGCCCCCTCGAGGATAAGCATTTCGAACAAATGACGGTCGTCGTGAACGGGTACTCCCCATTCTTTGTCATGGTAATCGCGGTAGACCGGATCTTCTGTACACCAGCTGCATCGGATGATTGTTGGTTCTTGTTTGCTCATAATCAGTGTTTTGTGTTCAAAAATCGCTATGCTTCTTCCCTTCCCTTGACTTACTTCTTCATCAACACGGTGTGAGCTTCGATACCGGCGTTTGTCCTCCTGAATTGACTTCGGTTCATTCAGCACAAAAAAGCGGTGCAAAGTCCGGCGGGAACTTTTTTCGATCCATGCAGAACAATTCTCCGTCACCGGAGAACCTTTCTCTGCCACCGGAGAACAATTCTCTGTCACCGGAGAACAATTCTCTGTCACCGGAGAACAATTCTCTGCCACCAGAGAACCTTTCTCTTCCACCGGAGAACTTTGCTCTGCCACCGGAGAACCATTCTCTGTCACCGGAGCACTTTTCTCCGACACAGGAAAATCTTCCCCGGACAGCCTGGAACATTGGCTACGAACGGGGGGGCGTTCAATTCCCTGAATCTCCGGGTCTGGCTTTGAAAACCATCCTTCTTCTTTCTGCTTCTCATCCCAAATCAGGTTTTCCAGGCAGGAGGGATCTGTGTGAATCCGAATATAGGGCATCTCTAATAACCCCTTCCAAACATTCCCTCTTCCTTGGGAGAGGGTCAGGGAGAGGTCAAGAAAACGGGGTTATTAGAGATGCCCTATATTCGTTCAGGGCTTGATTCCCGTGAAGGCGTTCATGTCGGTTTTTCATACCCCTTCTTGAAATCGTTTGTTTTTGCCTCAAAAATGTCTGATAAGCCGCAAGATCAGGAATTTACTGCCAGCAGGAATTTGAATAATGAGCAAATTTTCAACGTTCAATTGTTAATTCATCATCAAGGTTTTGATTTTTTATAGGAAATATTACGGTAATATGTCGGGACAATGAAAATTTTCATACTTTTACCCCAAGATAAAAAAAATGAACAAGAACAAACAGACCTTCCATCATCATCATCACTTACCCACACCGGTAGGCAGATGAGGTATTGTGTCTGATCACGATAAACACAACATCACAGGGCTTACCTAACAGGTAGGCCTTTTTTTTGCTGAATACCAAAGGCAACGTAACAGCGCTTGACATAACAAACAATTCGGTTTCACCTTAATTTGACAAACACCATGAAACAGAAGCTTAGGATAGCTATCCAGAAATCGGGCCGCCTCAACGAAGGCTCCGTTCGCATCCTGAAAGAATGCGGTATAGGCATTGATAACGGGATGAACAAACTCAAGGCCCAGGCCCTCAATTTCCCGCTCGATATATTTTTTCTAAGGGATGATGATATACCTCAGTATGTAGAGGATGGAGTGGCTGATGTTGGCATCGTTGGAGAAAACGTGGTCATGGAAAAAAACAAACAGGTAACTGTTGTCGACCGGCTCGGGTTTGGGAAATGCAGACTTAGCATAGCCGTTCCGAAGAGCCGGAAGTATAAGGGTATTGCCGAGCTCGGGGGCATGCGTATTGCCACCTCCTATCCCTTTATTCTCTCGAAATACCTGCGGGATAATAAGGTTACTGCTGAGATCCATGAGATCAGCGGATCGGTGGAGATAGCCCCCGGCATAGGCCTGGCCGATGCCATTTGCGACCTGGTAAGTTCGGGCAGCACCTTGTTTATGAATGGTCTGAAGGAAAGCGAAGTGGTGCTCAAATCGGAAGCCGTAATGATCAGCGGAAACGAGCTGAGCGCAGAAAAAATCGAGTTGCTCGGTAAGCTCATGTTTCGTATCAATGCGGTGAAAAAAGCCGACAACAATAAATATATTTTGTTGAATGCGCCGAATAAAAGCCTCCCCGATATTTTTCGTATACTGCCTGGAATGCGAAGCCCTACTGTTATTCCGCT
>JABDAO010000139.1 GCA_013289095.1 Bacteroidota bacterium
AGTCGATACCAACATCATCATTTTTACGCTGAACGATAAAATGAAAAGCGAAGATCTGGTTGCCAAACTCAAGGCTAAACAAATCATCAGCACGGGTTTTGGAAAACAAACCATACGATTCGTGACCCATCTTGATTTTACCGACGAGATGTTGGAGAAAACAGCGGCTGCGCTAAAAGGGATTTAATCTCGTTTAAGCCTGGCAAGGCTTCCTCATATCCACGAAGGTGAGCCACCAACCTCCTTTGATGAGTGAAAAATAGTAGGTGTAATTAGCCGTCACGACCACGGTTCGGGTGATGGTCTGCACAGACTGGAGCAACAGATCGGTCTGCGATTTGGAGAGATTACTGAATTCCCAGATCTTAGAATCCTTCAGGGTGTTTACTTCCCGTGTAAAACAACCGCTTTTGGTATAATAGTCTTTTGCATTGCAATCAATTTTAGGCAGTTCCTCTTCCTTCAGGTCGCAAACCAGGATTTGTGCATCAAAGTCATAGAACGCTTTTTTGCCCAGCGTTTTGAAGGCCGCAAAATCCTTTACATTCGTGATCACTGGCATGGCCCCTTTTGATTCGATGATATTTAACCCGTAAGCCGGATAGATGAGTTTGTTCAGCAAGGTATCGGCCTGAAACGAAATAAGTTTGACAAAACCACTGTAAAACCACTTAAACTGTCGGATATCCGAGGGTGGAGGGAGTTCTTCAGAAAGCTCTTTCTTTACCGTGGGTACCGAATCGGTGGCTGTTGTACTATATGGGCCTTGTTTTTCAGAACAGGCTTGCACTATTCCTGCAAGAAAAAAGAGAAGGATGATTTTTTTCATTGTGCTGTAATTTGAAGCTAAGGTATAAAAATCGGGCACATCCGCTGGATTTTCTGATCCTCTCAAACAAACCAATCTCCCCTGAAAATCGCCCATCGCTTACTGACGGTCAATGAAACAGATTGGATACAGCTCTCTTTCTAAGGTAAGAAGGGCCTTTTTTGAAAGAAGAGGAGAATCGGGAGGTCAGTGAAGGAGTATCCCTTCTTCGATCGCTGTACATTTGTCTCCAAAGACGGTACAAAATTCACACCACTGCTGAAAAGGGTAAAAGGCCAGGATTCAATCAATGCCTTTCATGTGTTTTTCCTGGCAATCGTACTCCGCATTGAGCTTCAAATCCTGATTCCGATTACCAACACATCATCCGTCTGTTCCATCGGTCCTTTCCAGGTGGTATGAAAGGCTGCCAGTTGTTCGTGTTGCTGGTGCATAGATAAGTGTTGGTTGGAAAGTACAATGTCTTTAAATTTCCGGCGCATGACCTTTTTATCATCCGGGCTGAACTGATCGGCATATCCATCGCTGAAAAGATAAAAACTAGCGCTCCTGCCCTCTTTCATTGGGATGCGGTGAGTTGTAAAAGGCCGGGGGTCGCTGTATTTTCCGATGGGTTGTTTATCGGCTTTCAGCTCTGTCAACTCCGCTGGTATAGTCGGATCCTCTGAAGGGGCAATATACCACAACGAGTTATTGGCGCCGCTCCATTCAACATGTATGAGCTTTTCATTGTCCGCTCGGGTACTCGTTTCAATGCGCAGGAGTGAGATATCCATGCCATCTTTCACATCGCTGTCGCTTTTTTCAAAGGTGTCGATGACCAACTCACGTGTTTTATCGAGAATGCTCCCGGTATCGGTCAGGTTAAATTCATTCACAGCCCTGTTCAATGCATTCGAGCATACCACGCTTACCATGGCTCCCGGGACCCCATGCCCGGTGCAATCAGCTGCGGCCAGATAAACAAAATGGGAGGTGATGTCTGTGTCAGGCTTTGAGTGCGTTTCGTGTTGTCGTTCCTCCAGGCCTTGGGCAGTTTTTCTTGATGCAGACTGATCTGAACGGTGCATCCAGTAAAAATCACCGGCTACGATGTCTTTGGGTTGGTAGTACACAAAACTTTCGGGAAACTGCTCATTTATGGCTGCTACTGTAGGGAGGATGGCCTGTTGCAGACGTTTGGCATACGTAATACTGTCAATGATTTCGTGGTTCTTTTCCTCAATAAACGATTTTTGTTTCTCAATCTCCTCTTTCTGGCCCAGTAACTGTTTGTTGATCTGACGGCGCAGGATGTTGCTCCTGATGATAAAAAACACCATGACCACAAAAGCGAGCGAAATGAGAATAAAGATGACAATAGTTGAATCGCGGTCGGCTATTTCAGCATTTTTGGAGTTGATGCGTAACTGAGACGAGTCTTTGTCTTTCTGCAATTTAACGATTTCAAAGTTTTTCTTTTCGGTTTCGAGCTCATACCCAAGGTCAGCAACACGGGCGGCAAAACTCCCTCCGCTCCCGGCTGCCGTGTTGTTCAGCAACTCGGTTAAAATGAGTGTTTCCGTATTTTTAATCTCATATTCAAGGTTTGTAAGCGTGATAAGGACCGTAATGGCAGGAACGCCATAAAAATTAGCCGTAACCCAGGTTTGGTTTTCACCCGACTCATCCGGTGCATCGTCGGTATTCAGATTTATACCCGATTCGAGGATTGTTTTTTTTTCGGCTCCCACATATTTCATCACCGAGTCTTTGTAGGAATCGATGACCATTTTCAACGCTGCACCCGAATATTTACCACTGATAGGTTTTCGGTAGTCTGCTCCGACAAAAAGGAATGTTGGGATTTTTGTATCCACCCGGTTGTTCACAGCAGCTATCGAAAGCGTATCAAAATCAACATCATGCCTGTAGTCTTCCAATGCCTTTATCAGACGCGTCTTGCATTCATGCAGATATTTTCCGACCGATTCCGTATACCGTTTCAGACTTTGTGATTTCTGATACCCGCTGTTCTGCTCCTTGCCCTCAACCTGATCAAAAGCGGAGTACAAATATTTACTCTTCGCCTTGATTTTCGAGAAGGACGTTTCTGCTTTATTACAACTGAGCTTAATCGATCCGGCTCCTACACTCGTATCCGAAACCCGCATCAGGTTTGCCTGCATGGTGGTAATCAAAAAAAACAGGATCACCAGATTGTTGAATTGAAAAACAGAACGTTTCCCAAACCGGTACAGTTTAAAAAAGGAAACAGGAGTTAAAATGAAGATGGCCCCCCAGAACAACAGGTTGCCAAGCAGCGCCCCACCCGGCCAGTGCTGAAACTTCAGGAGCTGCCAGATTACGAATAGATACAGGAAGCCGAACTGTACCGCCACAAAGAATCGTTCGCTTTTTTCTTTCCATGCCGCCCCAAGCCAAAGCGGGAGATAAAAGAAGAGAAGAAAAAAGGGTGAAAGGAGTAAAAGGATGTTGGCGCCTGGCCAGTGGTTGATTTTGAAATAACTTCCCAGAAAAACCAGGACGGCTATCACCCAACCAAATACTCTGAATGTGCTGCTGGGTTTTTGATCCATTTTCTTGCCATGTTAACTGTAGAAACCGTATGCCAGAAATCCCCGCCCGGTCACGGAGTCGGTTGTAAACATGCCTGTCTAGTACGCTCCTATATTCAACTTCAGTCCTTCATAAGCGAGATCGGCATTTGGAAAAACAGAACGGGCCTCGAGCAGCAAAGGATTCAAGTCTGTATAGCGTGCAGAATAATGCCCCAGCAACAATTTTCCAACGCCGGCTTCCAGCGCCACCTTCCCGGCATCCAGGGCGGTGCTGTGATGTGTCTCGATGGCCCTGCTCTTCATTTCCTCGGCGAATGTTGATTCATGGTAGAGCAAATCGACTCCGCTAACCTGCGCAATCACCCGTTTGTCATAACAGGTATCTGAGCAATAGGCATAGCTGTAAGCAGGTTGGGGCGGAGATGCCAGTTCTGAATTGGCAATCCGGTTTCCGTGTTCGTCTGTATAATCGGCGCCATTCCGTATTGCATGCATGGCAGACACCGGTATATGATAAGCGATCAGCGCCTCACGGCGCAGGCTCAGGGGGTGTTTCTTTTCGCGGAATAAAAAACCACAGCAAGGTATCCTGTGGTTGAGTAAAATTGTCTGAACGGTTAATTTTTCATCTTCAAAAATAAGTTCCT
>JABDAO010000140.1 GCA_013289095.1 Bacteroidota bacterium
TACAGAATCTACACAAAGGAAGGCCTCTCCAGCGAATTCAGGATAAAACTCCCCAGACTCCTATTTCCAGGCTTTTACAATCAAGCCCGTTCCTGTGGTATGTGAGGTAACAGTATCGAAGTAGTTCAGCACAAAGGCGAACGGATAGGTAACGAGGTAATAAAACGGCAGGATAATAAAAAAGAGTTTGCTCATACCCAGCATCACAATGGGGTATTTCATCGACAGTTTCCAGGAGATTTTTCCGGGAGATCCGTATGAATACCGGGCTTCCACACGCGAGAATCCGGAGGACAGGATCTTTTGTTCTATTTCCTTTATATTATATCCATCACGTACATGTTCCTCGATAAATGAAGTTTCCCCATCACCCTGTACGTCTGATCCCCCTTGATCGCTGGGGGTGGAGATCAGCAACATACCCCCGGGCTTGAGCGACGAACAGATGTTTTTAAATACCTGTACATCTTCGAGAATATGCTCCATCACATCTACCGACAGTGCCAGGTCGTATTCGTTTTCTGAAACATATTTAGTGAGGTCGGCCACCTCAAACTTTACATTCGCACGGCCTATCTTTTCAAAGAATTGATTACAGTCTTCTACCTGTTCCTGCTTTACATCCACAGCCAGGATCTTCCAGTTGGGGTTCATCCCGGAAAGATAAAAGGTATGTTGTCCAAACCCGGCCCCGGCATCCAGGATGTTGATATGATCTCCTTTGTCTTTGCGCCACAACTTGAGTTCTTTGTGTACATGCCAGGCACGGAGCAACAGCAGGTCAAGCAGGTGATAAAACAGCTTACGGAGAAAAGGCGATTTGTTGAATACGCTGCCTACGCTTCGTTTTATGGGGTCGTAATGCATGTTTAAAGAGTGATTCGTGAATGGTATGATACTGAATCCCGTTTCTGCTCGTACACAGGAAAAAGAGGTCCTATTTTTTTAACAGCTCATCAATATGCTCGGCGTAATCCAGTGAATCATCAAGAAAGAACATGAGGTTGGGAATGATCCGTACCTGTTTCTTGATCTGATCGGCCAGGGCTTTGCGTATTTCGATGGTCTTGGTTTTTATTTGCTGCAATACGGCTTCCTTATCCTTCACCGGAAAAAGACTGACATACACTTTTGCCACTCCCAGATCGGGGCTTACACGTACATTGGTAACGGTAATCATTACCGGTCCGAAAAGCATACGCGAATCCTTCTGGAAAATCGTGCCCAGTTCTTTCTGAACCAGACGCGATACTTTAAGCTGACGGGTTGAATCCATGGCGCAAAAGTACAATTTTGCGGGAAACAGTCAGAAAACGGGCTTAAAACACCCCGAACTACCTGACTGATTGACATTTTATAACCCCCTGCACCCGGTTTAGGGCAGCAAAAACGGTATACTTGCACTAAAATTTGACGGCAGGAATGAAGGCGCCTACAAACAGATCCACGAAGCCTGTAGAAAACCATTGCTGTCATCGGGCTGTCCTGTTCCTCTGCATCATGCTGCCGGGTATTTTAACCGGGCAAATTGAAAAACGTGTATTCGAGAAGGCCGACACCACACAACGCCTCATTCAAGGATTGATACAGGATGCGGTGACGCACAATCCCCTCGGATCTTGTTCAGTTTCCAGAGCCAAGACAGCGTCTGGAACCACTTCTGATGCAGACGGAAAGTTCAGGTTCCTCATTCCTTCCACCCCTCCCAGGCTGGTATTGTATATTGCTTTAACAGGGTACATCACAGATTCTATGCTGATCAATGCCGGACAAGATGAATATTCCATCTTTCTGAAACCGCTTCCCGGTTCATTAAAGGAGGTAGTTATTGAAGCCCCTTCAACCCGTGAGACCCAACTCAAAGACGATCCTCAAACCATTCTATCAGTCACCACCGCCGCACTCCTGCAAACCACAGAGAGCAACCTCATTGATGTGCTGGTCCAGAATGTGCCAGGGATGAGCGCCGTTAAGACCGGCCCCAACGTATCAAAACCGTTTATTCATGGTCTGGGTTACAACCGCATTGAAACAACGTACGATGGAGTTCCTATTGAAGGACAGCTTTTTGAAGACGAGGAAGTGTTACCCGTTGATATGTACAACATCGGCAAAGCAGAAGTCATCCTGGGCCCTACTACCTTGCTCTATGGGCCGGATGCACTTGCCGGGCTGATTTCGCTCATTCCATCCCTGCCAACCGATACCGACAGGCTTATACATGGATGCGCGTATTCAGAATATCAAAGCAATAACGGGTTGATAGGCAACGGGCTTCATCTCTCGTATGGCAACGGGCACTGGGCGTATGAAGTCCGCGGAGCCTACCGCATTGCCAGAGACTATACAAACAGCATCGACGGGCGTGTATACGATACCCGGTTCAGGGAAGGAAATGCTTCGGCTACGGCTGTACGAACCGTAAAGCAGGGATATACCACACTCAATTTTACCTTGTACGACAATTCCCAGGGCATACCCGATGGAAGCCGGGACTCGCTCACGCGTCAATTCACCAAACAGGTGTACGACGATCCGTTTGACAACATCAAAAACAGACCGGTGGTTTCCGCGCAGGAGTTGAATTCATATCAGCTTAGTAATCTGTATCAGCATATCCAACATTACAGGCTTTACAGTACCAATCATTATACCCTGGCCGACAGCGGCAGTGTAGAAGCCATGCTTGCATTTCAGGAAAATGTGCGCAGGGAATATGATTTTCCGCAGCTCCCCACTCAACCGGGAGTATCCATGCGCCTGAGTTCGATCAACTACGATTTCAGGTATTTTGTGCCAAAGAAGACCGATTTCGAAACTTCTTTGGGAATCAATGGCCTGTACCAGAACAATACGAATGTGGATGCCGCCGACATCCCCATTCCCAACTACAATTTGTTTGATATCGGCGGCTTTATTTTCGAAAAACTAAACCTCGACCGCATGACCATCAGCGGGGGCTACCGCTACGATGCCAGGTTTGTGGGCGGCAACAATTTTTATGTTCGAACCGATACCCTTGCCCAAACCGTCAGACAGGTTAGTCTCCCGGATACAGCAGGGGCTAAATTGTTGTTTCCGGCATTCCACAAAGTGTTCCGTGGCATGTCGTTGGATCTGGGCGCTGTTTTTACTGTAAATCCGCATCTCATCCTCAAGGCAAATGTTTCGAGAGGGTCGGGGGCCCCCAATGTGGTTGAGTTTGCTGCAAACGGGCTCGATGCCAGCGCACATGCTTATTTTATTGGAGACAAATCAATCCTGCCCGAAACCAGCTGGCAGGAAGATGCTGGTATGATGCTAAAATATCCCTCGTTCGCTTTTAGTGTGAACGTGTTCAACAACAACATGGGGAGTTATACCTACCTCATTGAACAAGTCAATGCAAATGGCACACCGCTGGAGCTGGTGCCCGGCAACAAAACCTATCGCTATGTACAAAGTGTTGCTCAGATCTATGGGTTGGAATCGGGTCTGAGTCTTCATCCCGCTGCGGTAAAAGGGTTTCGCATCACCTCTGATTTTTGTCTGACAGACGGGTATAACCGTTCTGCCTTCTACCGGGGTAAAGGTGTGGAGGGAGAGTATCTGCCACTGGTGCCACCCATGAAACTCCTTACGGCTATGATGCAGGATGTCCATACAAAATCAAAACGCTTTACGCTCATCACCCTCCGTGCCGAAATCGACATGAATGCTGCCCAGAACCGTTACCTGGCCTTGAACCACACCGAGACCCCAACGCCAGGTTATACACTCTTAAATGCCGGCATCAATTTAACCATTCATTACACCCGCAAAGCAACCCTTCATTTCCAGGTCCAGGTGAACAATATCCTCGACAAAGCCTATCAATCCAGCCTCAGCAGGCTTAAGTACTTTGAAAATTACACGTATTCGCCCAGCGGGTATTACGGGATATATGAGATGGGAAGG
>JABDAO010000141.1 GCA_013289095.1 Bacteroidota bacterium
CTTCTTGAAGAATTGCTTCAACATAAAATTTTTCACCTTTGCTCCTCCTTTTTCCATCTTACTTCGTTTGAGCATTGCTCCTTTCCAGAAGAACCAGATAACATTCTCTGTCTTGGTCGATTTTTCGGTAACTGCATCCCGACGGTTCGCCAATAAGAGTTTGTGCAAATCTATCTTTACCGGACAGACCTCCGTACATTTCCCGCAGAGGGAGGAAGCATAGCTCAAGTGTTTATATTCTTGCAATCCCTTCATTTGAGGTGTTAGGACCGAACCGATCGGGCCACTGTAGGTGGTGCCATACGCATGACCCCCTACTCCTTCATAGATCGGGCATCCGTTCAAGCAGGCGCCGCAACGGATACAGTTCAATGCTCGTCTTTGCTCCTGCCTGGCCAGGACATTGGTCCGTCCGTTGTCAAGCAGGATCACGTACATCTCTTCCGGCCCATCGGTTTCTCCGCTATATTTGGGCCCGGTAAGAATGGTGTTATAAACGGTCATATTCTGACCTGTTCCATTGGTAGCAAGCAGGGGCCAGAACAGATCGAGATCTTGCATAGACGGGACGAGCTTTTCGATACCCACTATTGATATAACTATTTTGGGAAACGAAACCGACATCAGGGCATTCCCCTCATTTTCACTCACTGCTACTGCCCCAATATCTGCAATTAAAAAATTGCCACCGGTAACACCCACATGTGCTGTTTGATATTTAGCTCGCAGGTCTTCTCTAACATAAGCTGTTATCTGTTGCGGTGTCCAGTCTATCGGGGTTCCAAGTTTTTCATGAAACAACCGTGCAACATCTTCTTTTGATTTATGCATGGCTGGGGTAACAATGTGGTACGGGGGCTCATCATCCATTTGTTGAATGACTTCACCCAGATCGGTTTCCAACGAAATCATTCCCTCTTTTTCGAGGGCCTTATTAAAATGCACCTCTTCGGTAACCATCGATTTTGATTTCACAACAACCGAGGAATTCGTGCGTTTCATAATCTGTATAACCTCCTTCATGGCCTCCTCCGCATCCTGGGCCCAGATAACCTTTCCCCCTCTTTTAATAAAATTAGATTCAAACTCAATGAGGTATTTATCGAGGTTTTCGATGACCTTGGTTTTCAACGTCGAGGCCCTGGTTCTGGCCAACTCATAGTTGCTGAACTGCTTTTTTCCTTCCAGCACCTTTTTATTGTACTGACCAATATTGTGTTTCAGCTTTCTGCGGTGTTCGTCATCGAACACCTTTTTATCTGCTGCCTCCATAAACTGTTCTGCTTGACTTGCCATATTCATTCTTTATTAATTCCTGTTAATTTTTAGGGTTCTGCAATCCCAAGATCCTGAATAATTGTTCTTGCTCTTGGGCTGTTTTTTATTTTTTATTTGAATCGACAACAATGCGCGTTGGTCTGTTAGCTAGTTCCCAAGCTGTTAAGAATACAAGTTGAGCCCTTTTTTCCATCAGGCCAAAATCAATTTTTTCAATTTTATCCGTCGGCTGATGATAATCTGGGTGGGTACCATTAAAGTAAAAGACTACCGGAATATTGTTTTTTGCAAAATTATAATGATCTGACCTGTAATAAAATCTATTGGGGTCGTTTGCATCGTTGTAGGTATAATCCAGTTTAAATTTCGTATAGGTTGAATTCGTTTGTTCATTGATTATTTGTAGCTCCGAACTGAGTTTATCGGATCCAATGATATAAAGGTAATTTTTATCTCCCGAATGCACTTCATCCACTCGTCCAATCATATCTATGTTCAGGTCACATTCAATTGCGCTCAGGGGTATTGTCGGGTGTTCGACAAACCATTTGGAACCAAGTAGCCCCTTCTCCTCTCCCGAGAAGGTTAAAAACACAACGCTTCGTTGGGGCCCATGCCCCTCCTCTTTTGCTTTGGCAAAAGCTCTCGCCAGCGCCAATACGGATACCGTACCCGACCCATCATCATCGGCCCCGTTGTATAGCTGTCCATTGATGATACCCAGATGATCGTAATGTGCTGTAATAAACACATATTCGTTTTTCTTGAAGGACGATCCTTCAACAATACCAATCACATTATCGCCGCTGACTCCGGTTTCGTCACGATGTATGTCTATTTTTACCGATGTCTTCTTCTTGAGAACATTAGACTTTCCTGTTTTTTGTCTCGCGATCATGAGCGCCTCCAGATTTGTGTCCATTATTTTATCCCCCATCTCAGGTGTAATAAAAAAAACAAGCAGCTCCTTTTTTGTTACACCACCAGGCACGGTTTTCTCCGTTGAGGCCACCTTATTTTCTCTAAATGCCTTTATCGCTGCTGATAAATCGTCCGTAATTATCAATGCACAACAGGCGCCTGTTTGTTGAACCGTTTTGATTTTTTCTGCAAATTCCTTGGTCAACGATCGTTGCTCCTGAAGCCTGTTTTTTTGTTTTGAATCCTGTTGAAGCTGGGGTTCTCCGTAATATAGTATCACCACTTTTCCAGAAAGATCTCCGCTTTTTTTATAATCATTGAAAGCCAGAGACGAATCTTTTCTACCATATCCAAGGAAAATCATTTCTTTGGTCTGAACAACTTGGTTTTCTACAGCTGATCCAAGGGATATTCTAAAATCCTTCTTGTTCTTAAAGTGCATAGTGTCTGCGCTAAAATCGATGTCGGCTGCTCTACGGAGAAACAAAGGATAGTTTTGAAGGAATGAAGTATCATTTCCTGGGGTCAGACCCAGGTTTTTAAATTCTTTACGGATATAGTCTGCTGCCTTTTTTTGGCCCTTTTGGCCTGTCTCTCTCCCTTCGAACTCATCGGAAGACACTATTTCCAGGTGTGTTCTTAGCAAACTGGTATTGATTGTCTTTGAATAGCGTTCAGCAACCGTATCCCGCTGCTGACCAAATACCAAACAGGGTACTAGCAGCAAGAGGTAGAGATATCGTCTTTTGATCATATGGTTCTGTGGATGTCAGGCAAAAATAGCAAAATTGCGTGTAAGGATAACCGTTCAAACGGGCAGCGTGCTGCTCCTTCCGCTGGAGAGAAAAGGTAATTTTTTCGGGCGCGCTCCGCCTTCAGATCCTCAGCAATCTATTTTCTTTACTCGGTCAAGGTGTCTTCCTCCTTCGAATGGGGTATTCAAAAAGGTGTCTGTTGCTTCAAGGGCTTCTTTCTCGGTGATAAAACGGGCGGGTAGGGCCAGAATGTTGGCATCGTTATGCTCCCTTGCGAGTCTAGCAATTTCTGCTGACCAACACAAAGCAGACCTAATTCCAGCATGTTTATTGGCCGACATATTTATTCCATTTCCACTCCCGCAAATAATAATGCCTAGCCCGGATTCGCCGTTGGCCACCGATTTGGCAACAGCATGTCCATAATCCGTATAATCCGCCCTTTCTTCTGAATAACAACCAAAATCCTGAACCCTATATCCTTTATCAAGGAGATGGTTCATTACCTTTACTTTGAGCGAAAAGCCGGCATGATCACTGCCGATAGAAATTTTGGGTTTTGTCATGGTCTTTCACACTATTGTGTCTTTTGTAAAAATGCACATTTTTTTGCAAGTGCCTGTAAACCCGGTAGTTTTAATTTTATTAACAGATACGCTGTGAATTACGCGTAAATCGGTTATTAACTAAATGTAAATAATACTTGCATTATTCAATTCCAATGTCGCTTAGCAATTGATTCGAATTTCCCACTCTTCTTTGGTGCGATTAATCATGAAAAAATGAACACCTTTGTTAAGATAAGGGCTAGAAAAACAAATAACAATTTCAATATTCTGTCCTTGTTAAAAAAATGTTAAGAACCAATCAACGACCTAATATTGAAGCTATTAATACCCAATAACACGTTGATAAACACGTTCAGAATGTGAATAAAAGAACGAGCAAGTGTTTACCCTGTTTTTTTTGA
>JABDAO010000142.1 GCA_013289095.1 Bacteroidota bacterium
ACCCCGAACCTTTTGAAGGCCCCATGGTTGATCAGATGCCCGAATTCCCCGGAGGAGAAGCCGAACTGGTAGAATACCTGCGTTCGAACATCCATTACCCACGCGAGGCCATCAACAGAGATTTAAGCGGAAGGGTCATCCTGCGTTTTGTGGTAGATGCCACCGGCTCCATCAGCAAGATCGAAACCATTCATAAGATTGGAGGCGGTTGCGAGGAAGAGGCCGTGCGTGTTGTCGGGAAGATGCCAAAATGGAAACCAGGTAAAATGGGTGGAAAGGCGGTACCCGTATATTTCTACTTGCCTGTAACCTATACCCTGCAATAATTTCCAGACAAACAGATGGGCATCTCCGAAAACCCCGATTTATTGACCACTCCCCTATCTCTACCGCAAGGGCTGGAAATGTTTGGATGGGGATTAGCAGAGATGCCTATAAATCAAACAGGAAGCTGGCCGAATGAACAGCCTCCTGTTTATAAGTGCAGGGGCGCTCCAAAAAACCACCCTCTATATAGAAGTAATTTAGCTTATTAAACAAGGGAATCTCTGATAACCCCACTTTCCCGACCTCTCCCTGTCCCTCTCCGCCCCAGCGGAGAGGGAATGTTTGGAAGGGGTTATCAGAGATCCCCACAAAAGAAATCCCCATGCTGAATTTCATCTTTTTACAAATAACCTCCGGCATTGCTGCCGATACCGCTAAAAAGGCCGGAGCCGCAGCGCTGAATGCTGCCACGGCTGCGCCAAAAACAGAAGAGTCGATTTCCTTGCTCGACATGGTGGTGAAGGGAGGATATATCATGGTTCCGTTGTGTATCCTGAGCGTGCTGGCCATTTATTTCATCATCGAACGGATGATCATTATCTCCAAAGCTGCACGGCTCGATTCAAATTTCATGAACAATATCAAAGACTCGATCCAGAACGGCAACCTCGAATCGGCCAAAACGCTTTGCAGGAGCAGCAAAAGTCCTGTTGCACGCATGATCGAAAAAGGCATTTCGCGTATCGGCCATCCGGTCAGGGAAATTGAAGAAGCCATGGGCAGCGTTGGCAAGATCGAGATTTACCGCATCGAGAAAAATGTGGGGTACCTCAGCCTCATCGCTAAACTTGCGCCTATGTTTGGTTTTATTGGTACCATCCTGGGTGTTATCAAACTGTTTTATGCGCTTTCGCTCACCGACGATTTTACGATCAAGACCGTATCAGATGGTCTTTACACCAAAATGGTTTCCAGCGCCGGCGGTTTGATTGTAGGCATCCTGGCCTTCCTGGGTTATTTTTTGCTGAATGCCCTTGTAGAAAAAGTAATCAATAAAATGGAAAAGAGCACCGTTCAGTTTCTGGATGTCTTGCACGAACCGGGGAAATAACACGTTACCACTTGCTGCTGGCAGATAGCCTACAGGCAGAAGGAGCAATGATCTCCGAAAACGGCAAGTGTCAGGCATTCAACCGTTCCATTTATAGCACCCATACCAATGAACCTTAGAAGACGAACCAAGGAACATGCCGAGGTAAGCACCGAGTCGCTCAACGACATCATGTTCTTCCTCCTGCTTTTCTTCCTGATTGTGGCCATTCTCGGAAACCCCAACGTGATCAAACTCATGCTGCCCAACTCCAAGAAAACCTCCAATGTCATCAAGAAACCCCTTGAGCTGACCATCGACAAAGACCGCACCTACACCGTGAACCACGAGGTTGTTCGTTTTGATCAGCTGGAACAGGCCATCGCTTTTGAACTAAAAAAATCGCCCGAACCAACGGTTATGGTCCGTATTGACCAAAGCCTGTCGGTGCAAGATCTGGTGGATGTGTTACAGATCGGCGACAAGCTCAAGGTAAAGATGGTGCTAGCCACCAAACCATCGAAATAAGCAGAGCATGACCAATTACGCTACCGAAGAAAAAGATTCGCGTCTGGTGCCGGCCCTGGTTACCGGGGTTCTCTATGCCTTGTTGCTGCTCTTTCTTTTTCTTTTTCCGATACATACTCCCAACCCTCCGTTCCCGCCCGACAGCGGTGGAGCGCCCGGCATAGAAGTAGCCCTGGGTACCGACATCGACGGAATGGGCGATACCCCACCGGGTGCGGCTACGGCCAGGAATGCCACTGCCGTAAGCAGCCCTGACGACAACAATGTGGTGGTAAACGATGCCGAAGAAACCATCAACATCAAACACAGCGACAAGAAAGTAAAGAAACACGTTGAGAAACCGGTTGAGACTGTAAAGGCTCCGCAACCCGAGCCCAGCAGCGATCTTCAAAAAGCCCTGGCCAACTGGGAAACAAACAGCAAACAGGTATCGGGCGGGCATGGCAATACCGACAAACCCGGCAACCAGGGCGACCCCAACGGAAACCCCAATGCAAAAGGTTTTGGAACGCCGGGTGATGGAATGGGGGATGCCGGCCCTGGTGGGCTTGGCGGGCCTGGCAACGGAGGCCCTGGTCATGGCACCGGCGCTCATCTAAAAAACAGGCACCTGGTTGTTCCTGCCACCTTGGTCAGCAATCAGCAGGAAGAAGGAATTGTGGCCGTCGAGATTACGGTTGATAAAGACGGCAACGTAACCCAGGCCCATGCCGTAGCCAAAGGATCTACCACCACCAACTCCACGCTTTGGTCAACTGCCCGTCAGGCAGCGCTCAAGGCCAAGTTCGATAAAAGCCCTGCAGCGGCTGATGATCAGCATGGGGTGTATTATTTTAACTTCTCGTTTAAATAGGGTTTTCTCCAAATTCAGAAAATTTGTTGAATACGAATTGCCGGCATGCGGTGATTCGTCGACTATTTAGGGTTCACTCAAAAAACCGGGAGCCAAGTGGGCGACGAATCGCCCTGTGCGTGGGGAAGTCCTCGCGCACGGCGATTCGTCACTTATAGAGTTGCTTATTTATTTGAATGGATACTATTTCAATCACACACATTGGCGATTTTCAAAAGCTCTCCGTGAAGCACGATCTCAATTTTCTTTCCGACAAACCCGATGATCTGGTCTTCTTTTAGTTCAAACAGTAACCGCGCAGCTGTTTCGCGTGTGGCACTCACAAGATTTGCAATGTCTTCGCAGGTAATGGCCAGGGCAATGGTAACGCCATCGGCCTCCACCCCATAACATTCGCGCAGCAACAACAGGCTTTGGGCAATACGTTCTTTTACCGGACGCTGGGCAATACTCGTTATTTTTTGCTCAGATGCTTTTAATTCTTTTGAAAAAAGATGCATGATGCGGAGCGCCAGCTGGGCATCTTTCTCGACCAGCAAAAAGAACGTGGTCTTGGGGATAAAACAAAGCGATGCTGCTTCCAGGGCCCTGGCCGAACACGAATAGGCATCACCGCTCAGGATGGCACGATAACCAAGGATATCGCCATCCTTGGCCAGATGCACAATCTGTTCTTTCCCGTCGACACCGGTTTGGGTGATTTTTATTTTTCCCTTGCTTACACAGTATAGGCCCCGGGGGATCGATCGTTCTTCAAAGATCAGTTCTCCCTTGGCAACCGAAAGTGCATGTTTGGTGCTCTCCAGCAACTGCAGATCGATGGTATCGAGCTCGCAAAAAACAGATTGAGGCCGTGCCCCGCAATTGCTGCATCCCTGATTTTCGGTTTTTATCATGGTCTTGAGGAGAAATATGTTGAAGATTTACACTCCAAATGTCAGGTTTCGGGAGGTCATGAAGGAGGAGGATAGTCAGTTTAGAAAATGATTTGCATCAGGTAATGAATTGGGATTTGGGATTTATTTTGATGTAAGAAATTGATACTCGTTTTAGACCCTTTCTTAGTCATTTTAAAGACCCGGTGGCTCCCGGGATGAGCC
>JABDAO010000143.1 GCA_013289095.1 Bacteroidota bacterium
CCCCCGATACCCCTGGCACTCCAGCTGGCAGGCTGGGCCAGGGCTGAAAGTGAAACGAATGAAAGAATAAGACAGCAAAAGATCAGCGGGTTTCTTTTCATGGCAATATAGGTTCGGAGGTTAGGCAGGATAAGACGGGCGTTGTTTTTTGAGATTGTTTAGATCGAATCCGGCCAAAGATAAAAGAAATTGGTTTGATGTCAAGTCGTTTATGAATACAGATTAATCAGATTCCATCAAAAATATTTTCCCTTCTCGAAAGAGGTTATATATGCACCTCGGAAACGGCAAAAAAAGGTTGGTGCAATCGTTGTTATCAGACGATCTCGATTTTGACCTGATAAAAGCAACCCTTCAGCGGGAATGATTCAATAGCGTTGAGAGGGTCAGCGAGCGCTTTTCGGAAAACCGTCTCTGGGTGTTGGGCGGATGCACACGCAGTATGAGCATCTGCCTGTTGATAAAGCCTTAGTGAATTTATTACAGCAGGCTTTTATTCAGTTAATTTTGTGTCGGATACCGATTAAACATTAAAAATCAGTCAAATCACTATGAAAAAAACAGAAAAAATTTTTATCGCCCTCCTTGCCGCAGTTACGCTTGCAAGCTGCTCAAACCATCAGACCACTGCTCAATTGCTAAAGGATGAGAAGAAAAAGGAGGAAATCATAGCAGCGCTTTGCGATGATCAGACACTCACCGCCGAAGTAGCCGAGCACATGGCCAAGAACCCGGCCTGTGTGCAGACCATCACAGCAAACAATTCGCTTATCCGTCAGCTCACCAGCGAAGGCAACTTAACGGCCATTTCAAAAAGCGATACAGCCACCACCTATAACCTGATGGCCGATCTGATTGCCGTAAGCGGTCGCGATTCTGTTACTACCCTGAAAATGGCCATGTTTGTAGTGGCAAATCAGCCGGTACGGCACGAAGTGAAGGAACTGATGCACGAGGGCAAGAAAGAAGAAAAAGAGAAAAAACACAAAGAGCATAAAGACCACAAAGACAAACACAAAAAGGGCAAACATGCCCACGAATAATTTTCAGGAATTTGTCAAATCGATAAGCCGGGCCTTTGAAGCCCGGCTTAGTCGTTTGTAGCTATGTTCTGCTTTTGAAGCGGCCGATTTGTTTTCATATTTCCAAGAAGCCAGCAGTATGACCGGACCGCGTGATTTGGTGTATTTGGCCCCTTTGCCCGTATTGTGTTTATCCACACGTTTCCCGATATCGTTTGTAATGCCGGTATAGATCGTTTCATCCGAACAACGCACCATATAGACGTACCAGGGTTCCCTGGAATCTTTTTTGGTGGGTTGTTTTGCGGAAGAAGACTTTTTTCCGGGTTTCGTTGGCAAGGGGGAGGTATTAGCGTTGTGATTCAAAGATAGCTGTTTTCTTGCAGACAACTGAATGTGGCTGTTTCATAGCATATTACCATGAAAAGTGGGGAGGGTATTTTCCTGGAGGGCGATGCAGGTTCTTTGAAAGAGTAGGCCTGTCAGGTGGTGGCATGCGTTTGTGAGGAGCAGGAGCGACTCATGCAGGAGAAAGAATAACTTAAACAAGAGGATGAGTATTGCTGTCAGAAGGGGGAATAACTCTGTCAGAAGACGGAGTTTGTGCATCTGCAGATTGAGTGTCTACATCTATAGATGTAGACACTCCAATCACTTCCGTGCTTAGTGTCATGGTGGAAACGCGAAAATTTTTAATGATATTGAACAGGATATTGCCGCTGGTCAATATCACGATGCCCATAATGATAATAATGAAATACAGTCTCAAAGTAGTATTGAGCTAAATCAAAAGAATTTCAACAAACAGTTTTTGAAATGGTTACTTAATCCCGCATGCATCCAACCCGGGTTCCAGGTGTCTGGTAAAAAATAGTAGAATTCTGGCATGTGATTGATGATTCAATTCGTTTTATGTCGAGTCAAACGTGTGGCTGTTGGGCATATAAAAAATGCCCAATGTCAGTTTAGACATTGAGCATTTGTAAAGAATAGAAAAAAAGGAATTCTAACGAGACATATACAGTCCGCCATTTACCGAAATATCAGACCCGGTAATATAACTCGCATCATCCGAAACCAGGTAGGCCACAGCGGCTGCAATTTCCTGAGGATCGCCCAGACGGCCCATCGGCACCTGATCGATGATCTTGTTACGGATATCTTCGCGTATGGCCATGACCATGGCAGTGCCGATATAACCCGGTGAAACCGTGTTTACGGTAATTCCTTTCTTGGCGGTTTCGAGGGCCAGCGATTTTGAAAAACCAACCATGCCGGCCTTTGCCGTAGCATAATTGGTCTGACCAAATTGTCCCTTCTGACCATTTACCGAAGAAATGCTTACAATACGGCCCCATCCTTTGGCCATCATGCCTTCAATAACCAGTCTTGAACAGATAAAAATACTGTTCAGGTTTGTGTTCATGACCTCAAACCATTGTTCGGGGGCCATTTTGTGAAGCGGAGTATCGCGGGTGATGCCGGCATTGTTTACCAGCACCTGGATGACCCCAACTTCTTCTTCAATCTCGCGGATCATGCGTTTGGCCGATTCGTAATCAGAAATGTCGCCTTCCACAATCTTTACATCGATCCCCATTTTCAACTGGTCGTCTCTCCATTTTTTTGCTTCTTCACGCCATTTCATGGCCTTGTCGAAATCGCGGTAGTTGGCCACAAGCGTAAAGCCGGCTTTGTACAGACGTTCGCAGATGGCACTGCCAATTCCTCCGGTTCCGCCGGTGATCAGGGCCACTTTGCCGTTCTTTACTATGGTGTTTTTATCTGTCATATAGTTGTTAGTTTTTTTCTTTTACATAACGCCCGGGGGCGGGTTCAATAGCAGGATAGTTTTTGCTGCCGGGAGCGGCAGGCGCCGGAACCTGTTTTCCCGATTTTTCCGAAAGCCAGGTATTCCAACGTGGCCACCAGCTGCCTTCGCCTTGTTTGGCGGTAGTTTTCCAGTGGTCATACCCTTTTCCGTTTTCACCCCCGAACATGTGGTGGTATTTGTGTTTTACGGATGGAGCATTGATGGCGCCCATGATATGTCCTGAATCGCCCAGTATATATTCTGTTTCACCGCTCAGCAATTCGGTGGTGACAAATGCCGTACGGCAGGGTGCAATGTGGTCGTCAACCGTGCCGATGATAAAGGCAGGCACTTCAATCAGGCTCAGGTCTATCGGTACATTGCAGATACGGAGCGCATTTTTTACGCGGAGCTGGTTTTCGAACAACATTTTGCGCAGGTAAAAACTGTACATCTTGCCCGGCAGGTTTGTATTGTCGCAGCTCCAATGAAGCACATTGAATGGGGGCGGGTTTTTTCCTTTCAGGTAATTGTTTACCACATAAGGCCAGATCAGTTCATTGGCGCGGATGGCGTTGAATGCTTTTGCCATATCGGCGCCTTTCATGACACCGCCTGCCTGGAGGTCGTTCTCGATTTTGGAAACCAGTTCTTCGTCGATGATGGCAGCCATGGGGCCGATGTCAGAAAAATCGAGCATGGTAGCCAGGAATGTGGCTGTGTTGACGGTGTTCTTTTCCCGGTCGGCTTCGAGGAACGACGGTT
>JABDAO010000144.1:0-3202 GCA_013289095.1 Bacteroidota bacterium
CCTCCCGTTTATTTGCGATGCCCTCGCCTCGTTTAATTCAATCTCGTATCTATTCCAGACATTTCGTTTCCAATTGAAGCCCGTGGTTGAAAGACGGATATCACCTTCCATCAACTTGTCATACTTCGAATCAGATTTAACATAGCCTCTGAAAAATCCATGCAATGCAGAAGCATCGGTATTCAGATTCGCAGGCAATGCGCCAACTACCTTGCTTATCATTGCATCAGCGCTCAGCACCGGGCCAATGACTACATTCTGAAGGGTAAGGTTTTTACGGATCAGCTGAAAATCCAATTCTGTTGTCTGCAACAACTGAGACGCCGGTTTTTCAACCGTCTCAAAACCAATATAGGAAACAACCAGGGTATCTTTCTCAAGGCCCTCTGGATAATGAAGCATGTATTCGCCCAGTTCGTTGCCTGTAACTCCAACCCCTGCATGTTTCAGCCAGAGGTTACAGTAGGGTAAGGCAAGTTTGGAATTGCCATCGGTTACCACTCCCTGAAGCAACCGCTGATCCTGACCGCAGGCAAGTACAGATAGAAAAAGACTCAGTACAAGGATCAGCAAACACTTCATGGAGAGGTTATTTAAATACGTTAAGGGCATCTCTAATAACCCCGCTTTTTTGACCTCTCCCTGCCCCTCTCGGCCTGAGGCGGAGAAGGCATGTTTGGATGGGGTTATTAGAGATGCACTTAAAATACTTCCCTGTACTGTTGTGCAGGGAAGTACTTCGAATAGACCGCTAAACTACTAATTAGTAAGTAGAATTCTGGTTCTTGCCGTTTGGATCTGAACCGTTGTTCCAGGGCGCCATTTCAAGACGCTCTTCAAGTTCTTCGATTTTAAATGCATTTACCAACGCTTCTTCGTTTTGCAATTCAATGTTGTTTCTCATTTTTCTGTTTGTTAGCTTTTGTCCCTCTGTTATAGGCTTCGGGGAGGCCTCATTGAATCGGGCGGTGCACCTGCCTGATCCAAATGGCTGTATATGACTGAATCCCTACACGCGGATGTAACACAAGCAAGGGTTTTCAGATCGAACATGTTCTTATTTTATTCTGAGGTGACAAAGAGCGTCTATAAACACCTTTTAATCAATTATATTATTCAACCACCCTTTGGGGGAGGCTGAAACGCCGTTCTGCTGATGTGAACTGAAATGTGAAAGCGCAAGGAAACCAGAAGGAGTGCCTCCCGAAGTCCATGAACGGCATAACCCGGTTCTTCTCCGCTCCCGGTTCAGGAAAGTGCTCTGTATGCGGCAGAAATTATGAAGAGGAGGCAGCCAGGTGTTTCAAACATCAACACAGGGAGCTGATGGCCGAAGACAGCCGGATGGAGTCTGTGTGGGGCCTTATTGCAGGATAACTTTAAACTTCAGGTTCAATTCAGGAACCGTCAGCAGGTACATTCCTTCCGCCAGCGAAGGGGGCAGAGTCAACCGATTGTCGTTACTGCCTACATAGACCTTTCGGTTTTCCTGATAACAGCAAGCCCCATCGGTATTGTACAATTTAATTGTCACCATTTTTTCCTCCGCTGAATTGATCAGCAAATGTACCTGGCTTGCAGAAGCAGGGTTTGGATAGACTGATCCCGAATTCTGTATAACCACGTTATTACCTGCCCAGGTCGGATTGCTGGCACACCCTACATTACCCGGCGAGGGAAAACGCAAGGTGGCTGCTACCGAGGGTCCGGTATAGTTCACCTTTACATAGACCGTCTGGGCCGGGTTGTTTAGACTCGTGTTCTTTACGTCGACCGTATACCAGCTTGTATCGGCAGGCATATAGGTTCCGCTCACTATTCCCAGTCCTGTCTGTGAATACACCACCACATGGTTTCGCTGTATTTCAACGGTGATATTTTGGGTGGTATCTGTAGGATAAACATTTACGTTGATTGCATTTCCGGCAGCAGCAAAAACAGTTCCTGCAATACGGCATACGGCGCTATTTGCAGGCAGAGCACCTCCCTGCCCAAGAGAATTGACGTGAACATCGCCCAGATCGTTCCCCATATCCCATTCCTGGGTGGTTGAATAAGGAGAAAGAGCATAAGCAGTCACCGCATTCACCGGGGCCCAGACACAATATCCTTTCCGTCCCTGTGATGCGGTGCCATTACATGGAGGGGTATTGATATTAAATCCTCCGTTTGCATCTACCGTAAGCACCGATGTACCATTTGCACCCGAATAATCTTTGAGCTGTGTGCCGGGAGCAAAATTGGTAAGCACGTACTCATTTTGCCAGGTCGTGTAATTATCGGTGATCCCGATCACTGCTTTTCCACTCCGTTCGATCACGAGGTGATCGGCCGCCTGATATCGCACCAGATACGCGCCACCGCCAAAATCGAGGTTCTGATGACACCAGATCAGATTTGCAATATCGCTCCGTACCGGCAAATCGGTTACATTGGTAGGCAGATGTGTAAAACGTTTGCCTGTTCCGCCTACATCAAACAAATCTTCAAAAAAAACAATCGGGTTACCATCAACGGCAAAGGCAATGGCATAAGCAGCCGACAGGCGGGTATCAAACGGATCGATGTGGGGAATGAGCTCGCTGCTTGTGTTCCACCCGGTATAGTTTCCGGTGGTATCGAGAGTGGGCCGGAATGAGTCATGACTGTTTACAAACGGACAGGTGCGTTGTATAAGCTGGCCGCTGATTGTTACACTCCGGTTGTTTTGCTGGTAGGTGGGTATTGTGCCTATGTCGAAGTTCCCGTTGCCTGACACCATCTGATAGATCCCGTTACGCAAGGAAAAGTCGAAGGTCCCCGACCGGTTCTGTACATTGGTTTCATAGGTATCTTCATCCGAAGCGCTGCCGACCCATTCGCCAACATTAAACATCGCATCACCCCCACTAGCCCAACCGGCTGCATGCTGCAGGTTATATAAAAAATCTTCGACAGCCCACCAGGGATAATTCTTTACGGCATCCCATCGTCCTCCGTCAAAATCCATCTGTTTTTTGTACCAGACACACCACTCCCGGGTATTGTTGCGCATATAATCGGTGTCCTGGATAGGGTTGAAAATGGCATTTGAACTCTGTCCAATAGCTCCATTATAATAAGAAATATCGGGGCCAAAGAGGACAACGTTCCAGTCGCCCGTCACAGAGCTGTCAGTAGGCGCCGGGTGAAAGTTTTCCCAATTTTTCGGAAAGCGTCCGGC
>JABDAO010000144.1:3212-3491 GCA_013289095.1 Bacteroidota bacterium
ACTCAGATAATCGTTCGAGCTTTCGTCGGTGGCGGGGGTGGAATAACAAGAAAATCGAAAATTTTTGTATTTGTGGGTCACACTGTCTTCCCAGGCAGCAGGGTCCTGCCCCCCGCTGCCGTTAGCGCTGCCGGCGCCATCGCAATGATTCAGGACGATATCCTGAACAACCTGTACTCCGTTGGCATGCAGTACGGCTACCATCCGCAAGAGTTCATCCTTGTCGCCCGAACGGGTTTTCAAAAAAGCCTTTTGATATTTGTCGCCCAGGTCATAATC
>JABDAO010000145.1:0-866 GCA_013289095.1 Bacteroidota bacterium
ATCCCCGTTTCATCCTCGATATTGCAACCGGTACTGGCGATTTTGCCATTGAGGCCCTGAAATTAAACCCCGAAAAGATTACCGGTGTGGATATTTCAGAAGGCATGATGAATGTGGGCCGTCAAAAATTAAAAAAGCTGAAGCTGGAAGATAAAATCGAGTTGAAGTACGGTGATTCAGAAGCCTTGCCGTTTTCGGACAACAGTTTCGATGCACTTACCGTCGGTTTTGGAGTGCGTAATTTCGAACACCTCGAAAAAGGATTATCGGCTATGTTGCGTGTGTTGAAGCCAGGTGGAACGGCTGTAATCCTTGAATTTTCCAAACCCCGGCTTTTCCCGGTAAAACAAATCTACAACCTGTATTTCAAACGGGTCTGCCCCTTTGTAGGCCGCATGTTTTCGAAAGATAAGCGGGCGTACACCTACCTCAATGAATCGGTTCTCGCCTTCCCCGACGGTACCCGTTTTCAGGAAATCATGATGAGTCTTGGCTATAAAGACTGCCGGATTCACCCGGTAAGCTTCGGAATAGCAACTATTTATACAGGCAAAAAATAAAGCTACCTTTACAAACGTTTACTCACCAGACGTTTACCTGGTACTTACGGAGAATTATGCTTAAAATCGCCCGAAACCTGTTCCTCGTTTGCATCCTCCTTGCCCCGGCACATACGCTGCTTGCTCAAGCAAACAGTGCAGACAATCAGCCCAATTATTATAATCACCCCCTGCATTTCGGTTTTACCCTTGGTTTTAACAAGGCCGATTTTCTGCTCAACCCTGTCAAGAATGTCTATCAAATGGATTCGCTTAAATCGGTTACCTCTTCTCCCGGTCTTGGTTTTAACATCGGGATTGTTTGCG
>JABDAO010000145.1:906-3490 GCA_013289095.1 Bacteroidota bacterium
ACCTCTGCGTGAGGTTTGTGCCCGATCTCTCCTTCGCTACAAGAAGCATTAACTATACGTTCGATACCCCAAAAGACACTTCCCGCGGATTGGTAATCCTTTCCAAACAGATAGAATCTACGCTTGTTGAGTTCCCGGTCGATCTCAAACTGCGTTCAGAACGGCTGCACAATTTTGCTGCTGATATAGATTCCATGTTCGGAGAGTGTGATGAGGGCCGTATCGATCTTCATTTTCGAACGGAGTAATTCTACAGCCTTTTGGATCTCACGGATATTGTTCTGATCGAAATCGGTTTTCAACCCGTCTTTGAGTTCTTTCAGGTTTGGCTTGAACAAGGTTACGCCCTTATAATCGCTGAAGTGGCGTCGTTTCGGGTCAACAACGGTAGGGATTTTTAGCTTCCTTGCTTCCAGAACCACTTTCTGTATCAGGGGGACGGTGATCAGGCCTTTGTCATAATCTTCGAAAATGATGACATCGATGCGTTCGTGCTTCATCAGATAGGTGATGAGGTGTACAAACTGTTCTGTTTCAGTAGGGGTGATGTCGTGTTCTATCTCTTCGTCCACCCGTATCATCTGGTGGTTATTTCCGATGACCCTGGTTTTAACGGTGGTGATACGGCTCCTGCTTTTAAGTATGCCTTTTGTGCTTAACTTTTGTTCCTGCATCAGTTCCAGAAAGCGGGTGCCTTCTTTGTCAACACCGATTACCGAACAGAGAATAGGCGTGGCGCCCATGGCCTGCACATTGAGGGCTACGTTTGCCGCCCCACCCAGACGCCGTTCTTTTTTGGTGATTGAAACTACCGGTACAGGAGCTTCGGGCGATATCCGGTGAACCTTGCCCCAGAGGTATGAATCGATCATGACATCGCCTATGATCAGCACCCTCAGGCTGTTAAAGGCAGTAAACATTTTATTGATTTCTCTTGCGGTCACTGATTCTGGTTTTATAGATGAATGAATGTAAAAGGAACGTTTGGTTGATGGGTACGTATTCCAGGTCTGAAAGACCGAGCCTTCAGTCTATTTCAATTCGGCCAGGGCTGTTTTTATTCTTTTCATGGCTTCTGTCAGCTTCTCTTCGGAGGTGGCATACGAAATCCGCACGTAGCGGTCGTCACCAAATGCTGCTCCGGGTATGAGCGATACAAATGCTTTGTCGATCAGGTACAGGCTCAGATCTGTACCGTTGTTGATGGTGTGCTGGCCGCATGATTTTCCGAAGAAAGCCGAAATGTCGGGGTACACATAAAAAGCCCCATCGGGTTCGTTGAGTTTAATTCCGGGCATTTCATTCATCAGCCTTACTACCAGGTCTCTTCTTCTTTTAAACGCATCACGCATTCCAAAGGTCGATTCAATGGGCATTTCCATGGCTTTTTGCATGGCTTTTTGGGTGATCGAGCAGGTAGCCGAAGTAAACTGTCCCTGCATTTTGTCGCATGCCTTGGCAAGCCAGAGCGGGGCAGCCAGATATCCACCTCTCCAGCCGGTCATGGCAAATCCTTTGGAGACACCATTCACCGTGATGACACGGTCTTTTATTTTATCAAACTGGGCCATGCTTTCATGTTTCCCTACAAAGTTGATATCCTCATAAATTTCATCCGAAAGGATATACAATTCAGGAAACTCGGCAATGACATCCGCAATGGCTTTTAGTTCAGATTTTGAGTAAACCGCGCCGGTAGGGTTGCAGGGAGTACTGAAAATCATCAGACGTGTGCGTGGCGTAATGGCTGCGCGAAGCTGTGCCGGAGTAACCTTGAAGTTGGTGTCATGGGTGGTTGGTATAACCACCGATTTGCCCCTGGCCAACTTAACCAGTTCGAGGTAGCTTACCCAGTAGGGAGCGGGCACAAGTACCTCATCATCCGGATTGATCAGACAAAGCACCGTGTTGGCAATGCATTGTTTGGCGCCGGTGCTCACCACAATCTGATCGGCCGTATAATCCAGATTATTGTCGCGTTTGAGTTTATTGGCGATAGCCTGACGCAGCTCCACATAACCCGAAACATGGGTATAATAGCTAAAATTGGCATCGATGGCTTTTTTAGCTGCTTCCTTGATGGGTTCGGGAGTGGGGAAATCGGGTTCTCCAAGGCTCAGGCTGATGATGTCTATCCCCTGTGCAATCAGTTCCCGGCTCCTTCGGGCCATGGCTATTGTTTGGGATTCTGACAGGTTATTGATTCTGTCGGATAAGGTCATATGCAATCGGATAAGGTCAATGCAAAAAGTTAAGTGGCAAAGCTACATATTTTGAATGGAACTGGCAGAAAACGATGTAAATTCATTCACCCTGAAATGTAATCATCCAAAACGTTCGCCCCATATTGTTTGAGGATGTTCATCTGCCCGATGGAAGGAATGGTAGCCCCTGTCCAGCCATTGGTCAGGGAGTCTGTCCCCCCTCCATAGGGCGGCATTTTATACCGGAGCTTCCAGATCTCATCCACTGCTGAACATTCGAACCTTGTTTTTTTAAAGACGGAGTCTCTGAATGTGCCGCACTCTTCTACTTCGAACTTGGCAAACAGGTTTTCGCCGGTGGGGTTTCCCTCACAACTTGC
>JABDAO010000146.1 GCA_013289095.1 Bacteroidota bacterium
TGCGGAAAGCCGGTTGAATCAGGCTAAGATTTCACTCGATAACGCCCAGTTGGAATATGACCGGAACAAAAAACTGTTCGATCAGAGCATTATTCCCAAGGCAGATTTTCAGGTATATGAATTGAAACTGAATACGGCAAAAGAAGAACTCGAATCAGCTCAAAACAACCTCGATCTGATCCGCGAGGGTGTTACAAAAAGTTCAGGAGCGGCAACCAATACCCTCATCCGCTCAACCATTTCGGGTATGTTGCTCGATGTGCCGGTGAAAGAAGGCAATTCTGTCATCGAAAGCAACACCTTTAACGAAGGCACCACCATTGCCTCTGTGGCCGATATGGGAGAAATGATTTTTGACGGGAAAATTGATGAATCTGAAGTAGGTAAATTAAAGATTGGGATGGATCTTGTGCTTACGGTAGGGGCAATCTCCTCCGAAAAATTCAATGCGAAACTGGAATATATCTCTCCCAAAGGGGTCACCGAAAACGGGGCCATACAATTCGAGATCAAGGCTGCCGTCACGCTTGCCAAAGACCAGTTTCTCCGTGCCGGCTACAGCGCCAACGCAGACATCATTCTCTTCAGACGAGACCGGGTCATGGGGATTTCTGAAAGCCTGCTTCAGTTTGAAAAGGAAAAGACTTTTGTGGAGGTCCAGGATGCCCCCGGCAAATTCACCAGACATGAAATTAAAACCGGCATCTCGGATGGCATTAACATAGAGGTCCTGGATGGCATTCGGATGGCCGATAAGATCAAGATGCCGGTGATGAGTACGGGTGGAGGACAATAGTAAACTATATTGGCTGCCACACAACGGTGCGTGGGCCCTGTTGGGGCAACACTTTTCAACGTGTCTCCCCCCAATTGTCTGTTTAATATACTTCCATCAACCGCATTTTATGTATCTTTCCTCCTATTCGCCCTGACATTCAGGTTCATTGGAAGTGTCTTACGTACGGTTGATCCAGGCATTTTCTTTTAACGACAGAAACAGAAACGTCAGCCAAACGGATGAATTGCACAGACCTTTATTTTTTTACCGCTGCCGTCCATGAAAAGTTATTTAGAAAAAACCGTACTACCTGGTTTTCTGCTGTCAATTTCGGTATTGCTTCTCATCGGCTATGCTTCGTACAAAAATGGGGAGCATGCGGCCGAATCGGTAGGATGGATCGAACATACGCATGTGGTAATCGAGACACTCGACCGGGTGCTTGCTGATGTGCGTGAAGCGGAGTCAGAGGCAAGAGGGTTTATCATTTCCGGCGACGAGAGCTACCTTTCGCCTTTTCATGAAACAAGCCAATCGGGTTTGCTGCATCTGAAAAAACTACGGAGTCTGATTGCTGACAATCGGGCACAACTGAAACGGGTCAGCGCCCTGGATTCGCTTATTTCACAGAAATTGACACGGTTAAACAGCGGTGTCGAAAAGCGAAAGGGCGAAAGTTCCATGGCAATGGCCATGGCTCCTCACACCGGTGTCGGAAAACGGCTCATGGATGATATTCAATCCCGGATCAGGGAAATGCAGGATGTGGAAGGAGTATTATTAGTACAGCGTACACAGCAACTCCTTGATCAGACTAGTCTCAGCAGGCTTGTCGACATCCTGGGGTCCTTTGGCGCAATCACGATGCTTGCCGGGCTTTATTTTCTCCTGCGCACGGAAATGCGAACCAGGAACAGCGCACAAGCAGAAATGAGGCGGGCAAACAATTTTTTAAATGCTGTATTGGAGAATATACCAAACATGATATTCGTAAAAGATGCAACCGATCTCCGGTTTGTCAGGTTTAATAAAGCCGGCGAAGAGTTGCTCGGCTATAAGAAATCAGATCTGATCGGCAAAAACGATTACGACTTCTTTCCGAAAGAACAGGCCGATGTATTCGTGAACAATGACAGGGCCGTTCTCCGCAAGGGACAACTTCTGGATATAAAGGAAGAGCCTATCGAAACCCGGCTCAACGGTCTTCGCTGGCTCCACACCAAAAAAATACCCATCCGGAACGAAATCGGTAAACCGCTCTTCCTCCTCGGTATTTCCGAAGATATTACAGAACGCAAACAACAGCAGGATGCGATCCTCAAACTCAACGAAGAACTGGAAGCGTTCAGCCATTCAGTGTCTCATGACTTGTGCACCCCTCTCCAGGACATTCGAAATATTGCCGCCTTATTGGAATCTGAACACGGCTCAACGCTTGATCCCGAAGGCTTCCGTCTTGTGGGGATCCTGCGCCGGTCTGCTCAAAACATGTCTGACCTCATTCAGGGGCTGCTTTCGTTAACCAAACTCGGCAACCGCGAGCTTTCTGTCTGTTCGGTTAACATAACCCAATTGGCTAAAGAAGCTTTCGATGACGTAAAAATAAAATGGCCCGGATCGAAGGCTAAATTTATACTCCGGGAAGCGCCTCCTGTTACCGCCGACAAACTTCTCCTTCATCAGGTTCTGGCCAGCTTATTCTCGAATGCGCTGATATTTTCTTCACGCAAACCGGAACCGGTCATTGAATTCGGTTATTCTGAAATGGATGGTAACCACGTATATTTCGTGAGAGACAATGGAGCAGGATTTGACATGAATAATAAGGATACGTTATTCCTCGTTTTTCAGCGCCTGCATGCACAGTCAGAATATGATGGCAGTGGGCTGGAGTTTACCATCACCGAGCGTATCATCTCCAAGCACCAGGGTAAAATCTGGGCCGAAGCGTCGCCAGACAAAGGGGCAACATTTTATTTCACCCTCGAAAAAAGCCATTGATCCGAGCTGCCCTTATTTTTGAGGGAAGAACAGCTTTACTCCAGTTCAGAACCCAACTCTTTGCTGCTATAGGGGGATATTCCCATGTTTTTTTCGCGGCAGTTTCGCCGCTTTATTTTCAAGCATTTTAAAGGCCGAAATAAGTTTTGAACGGGTATCTTCAGGGTTGATTACTTCATCAATGTACCCTCGCTCTGCGGCACGGTAGGGGTTTGCAAAATGCTTGATATATTCGGCTTCCTTTTCTTTTAGTTTGGCCCCGGGATCTGTTGATGCATTGATCTCATTTTTGAAAATAATCTCAGCCGCTCCTTTTGCACCCATCACGGCAATCTCTGCGCAAGGCCAGGCATAATTCATGTCGGCCCCGATGTGTTTGGAGTTCATCACATCGTATGCCCCTCCGTATGCTTTACGCGTAATTACAGTCACCCGCGGTACGGTGGCTTCGCAGAAGGCATACAGGAGCTTGGCCCCGTTGGTGATGATTGCATTCCACTCCTGATCGGTACCGGGCAAAAAACCGGGAACATCCTCGAAGACCAGCAAGGGTATAT
>JABDAO010000147.1:0-1902 GCA_013289095.1 Bacteroidota bacterium
GTCATCATCCCTGTCTATGATTACGTGTTTGGGCGCCGGGACCAGGCAGTGTTGGATACCCCCATACCCTCCCAGACTTTCCTGATAGGCCCCCGTATGGAAAAAACCGATATACAGCGGATCCTCTGATTTGAGTTCTATTTTTGGAAGAAATATCTGATTGGCATGAGCCTCTGCGTTGTAATAATCAAGACTGTCGCAGGTGGTGCCTCCCAGGTTGACGCGTTGGTACTCCTTGTCCCAATGATTTACGGCCAGGAGGATAAAACGCTGGTTAATGCCCCAGGTATCGGGCAGCGTGGTGATGAATGAGCTGTCTATCATATACCAAAGCTCCCGGTCGTTCTGCAATTTAAGATCTGTTACTTTATACAGGGCAGCCCCGCTTTCGCCGACGGTAAAAGAGCCAAATTCAGTAAAGATATTGGGTTCCTCGATTTCATTGTTCTCGCAGAAATTCTTGATCTGAGAAATGATTTCCTCGATGATGTATTCATAATCAAACTCAAACCCCAGCGAGGTCCGGATGGGCATACCACCACCTACGTTAAGCGAATCGAGGGTAGGACAGATCTTTTTCAGCTCGAGGTACACATTCAGGCATTTGGCCAGTTCCGTCCAGTAATAGATGGAGTCCTTTATACCCGTATTGATAAAGAAATGGAGCATTTTCAGTTCAAACTTGGGGTTGTTCTGGATCTTCTCCTTGTAAAAATCGACTATGTCTTTGTAGCGGATTCCAAGCCGGGAGGTGTAAAACTCAAACGAAGGCTCTTCTTCGGAAGCAATACGGATGCCGAGCTTTGTCTTTGTTTTTAGGCCTTTGTTATAAAAGTCAATCTCATTCAGGTTGTCGAGTACAGGCATAATGTTTTTAAACCCGTCGTTTGCCAATTCACAGATATAGTTGGTATAGATCTGTTGTTTAAAGCCGTTACAGACAATGTATTTGTCCTTGTTGATGATATTGCGTTTGAAGAGATCCTTAATGATTTGTAAATCAAAGGCTGAACTCGTTTCCAGGTGTACATCATTTTTCAATACTTCCTCGAGAATGAAAGAAAAATGGGAGCTTTTTGTACAGTAACAATAAGTATAAGTACCTTTGTAATCTGCCTTCGCCATAGCCACATTGAAGAGTTTCTTGGCTTTTTGAATCTGTGCGCTTATTTTAGGTAAATAAGTGATTTTGAGTGGAGTGCCGTATTGTTTGATGATATCCATCAAGGGGATTTCATTGAAATAGAGTTCATCGTCCGTTGTGTGAAAACCTTCCTGGGGGAAATTGAAAGTCTGACCAATGAGTGTGGAATATTTGTTCTCCATCATGTTCTTTGAATGATCCGGATAAGTTAGATTGCGAATTCTCTGCAAATGTAAGTAACTTGCATTTGCTTTTGATTAATTACCTAAAATTAATACACTGTGGCCAATGTTAAGTTTATAGAAGTAAAGTCTGAGATCGGAGCCGGTACGCGCGGAGCCAGCATGGGGGTAGATGCCCTTAAAATAGCAGCACTTGATTTCGGGAGTTTCCTGTTTTCCAAAATCCCTTCCACAGAGATAAAGACGGAGAATCAACTTCTGTTCGAAGCGCCCAAACATCCCTATGGAAAACGTATTGACGGGATCCTGGCCGTCACCGAACGCATTGCCAAAGAAGTAGTGTCGAGCATTGAAAACAACCAGTTTCCGATTGTCCTCGCCGGCGATCACAGCACGGCTGCCGGAACCATATCTGGCATCCGCATGGCCTATCCTGAAGCCAGGCTTGGCGTGATCTGGATTGATGCACATGCTGATCTGCATTCGCCCTACACCACCCCTTCGGGAAATATGCATGGAATGCCGCTCTCGGTGGTACTCGGAGAAGATAATCTCGACTGCAGGATCAATAACCCC
>JABDAO010000147.1:1912-3306 GCA_013289095.1 Bacteroidota bacterium
ATTGCGTATTGGAATAAACTTAAAAACATTGGGGGAATCTGCCCCAAAATTCAATACAGTGACCTGGTTTTTATAGGCTTAAGAGATTTGGAGCCCGAAGAAACCCACCTCGTAAAAAAGAACAGGGTAAAGGTCATTTCCGTTCCTGAAATCAAACGGAATGGCGTGGAAAGGATTGCAAAAGACACATTGCTTTATCTTAGCTCCTGTACGCACATCTATGTTTCGTTTGATGTAGACAGTATGGATGCCAGCATCTCAAAAGGAACCGGAACCCCGGTTCGAAACGGGATCACTGAAAAAGAAGCCGGCAGTTTATGCGTACGCCTTATCCAGAATGCCAAGGTTTGCTGTTATGAAGTCTGCGAAGTAAACCCCACGCTCGACAATGAAAACCTCATGGCCGAGAATGCCTTTGAGATCCTGCATCAGGTGGTAAGCCATCTTACGTACGAATAAACCTGGCAGCATCTCTCCAAAATGGCCACTCAACCATCTATTTACTGATTTTCCCATCCTCCCGCTATGAACCTTGAACACCTGCTGAGCGAAAAAATAAGCGCCTCACTTACCTCTTTGTTTTCTTTAGATGTAAAAGCTGAATCTATTGGTTTTCAAAGAACTAATCCTGATTTTGAAGGCGATATCACCCTTGTTGTTTTTCCCTATGTAAAGGCCTCTAAGAAATCGCCCGAAGAAACAGCCCGTCTGCTTGGCGATTTTCTGAAAACCGAGGTTGCAGAGGTCGATGACTATAATGTCGTGAAAGGTTTTCTAAATCTGGTCATTTCAGCCTCAACCTGGCTTGATTTATTCGAAACCATGTCTGAACACCCTCAATTCGGAATTCGTGAAACCGGGAGTTCGGGCCGGTCGGTGATGGTCGAATTTTCATCTCCCAATACCAATAAACCACTGCACTTAGGTCATATCCGGAACATCCTGCTTGGGTATTCAGTCTCCAAAATACTCGAAGCAAATGGTGACAGGGTCATCAAAACAAACCTGATCAATGACCGGGGCGTGCATATCTGCAAATCCATGCTTGCATGGAAACGTTTCGGCAATGCCGAAACACCCGAATCATCGGGCATGAAGGGCGATCATCTCAGTCATGAGTTCATCAGCATCAACCACTGTACCTTCCCGCGATTTCATTTTTCCATCGGGCAGATCTACCATGCCATAACTCAGGTGATAACAGTTCTTTGCCTGCTCATAGCCCAGCTTTTGAAGGATCAGGAACAATACCTTAAAGTGGTAATCCTGCTCGTTTCCAACGGTATAAATAAGTCTGTTCAGTTCGGGGAATTCACGAAAACGTTCAGCCGCCGTACCCACATCCTGGGTCATATATACAGAAGTGCCGTCGGCCCTTAGGATGATCTTTTTAT
>JABDAO010000148.1 GCA_013289095.1 Bacteroidota bacterium
CCTTTTGCATCGGTAACCGTGCATGTATAGTTGCCTCCTGCAAGCGCTGTGGCGGTTGTTGTGCCTTGTCCTGCACCCGGAGCAGGATTCCAGGAGTAGGTATAGGTTGAAGTGCCTCCCGATACACTAACCGATGCGGTACCGGTATTGACACCCGCACAGTTTACGTTTGTCTGCAACGGGGTGGCTGCAAGCGCTGTAGCCGGTTGAGTAATGGTGACGGTTGACTTGACCGGACAAACACCGGCCCCGCTCACGTTTACGGTGTACGTGCCCGGGCCTAAACCCGTAGCTGTTTGGGTTGTTTGACTGCCGGGCGACCAGGAATAGGTATACGCCCCGGCCCCACCTGTTATTGTGGCCAAGGCAGAACCGTTGGCAGCCCCGTTACAGCTAACATTTGTAGGGGCGGCATTGACTGAAAGGATAGATACCGGAAACGAAACAGTGCCAGGAGCATTACACGAACCGCCCGAAGTAAGCGTTACGGTAAAGGTGCCGCTGGTAGAGAACACATGGGTTGGGTTAAGGGCTGTGGAGGTGTTTGATGGCCCTGATCCCGGATCACCAAAGTTCCAGGTATTGTTTGTCTGACAAGGCGTTGAGAGGTTTGTAAAGGTAAAGCTGGTGGGGGTGGTACATACCGATGAAAAATTGGCCGCATTGGCAGGGGCGTTTCCAATAAAAATATCATCCACGGCAATTCCATCATAACTGTTGCAGGTGGTACCGGCCCCGAACAGCAACCGAAAGATAACGCTTGGTTGATTGGCAAGACTGGCCATGCAATGGGTGGCAGTGACCGCTGGTAAGCCACAAGATGTCGTTGTAATTGTACCAGTTTGCATTCAGACAATCAACCGGGTCGGAACTGGTGCCTACGTTGGTCCAGCTTGTACCACCATCGAGTGAAGACTGAAGCACGAGTCCGTCGTACTTCCATTCATCTTCCCAGAAAATCTTTAGCGAAAACCAGGGGTAGTTTAAGTTTGTAAAATCAAAACAAGGGCTTTGGATGTACGAGAGTTCAGAATATTGATAAAACATACCTGTTAAACCGCCCACACACCAACTGTTGTTGCCCCCCCCGGCCGTGTTGATGGTTGGATGGGCAGGAGTGCCCCAGGCCCAGTCGTTGTTTGTTCCTCCGGTTGTCCAGGCGGGGCCAGATTCAAACCCTTCGGTATAGGGAAAGACAGAGATTGGTGTTACACACTGAGCCTTGGTTACAGCAGGCAACGCAGCGGCAAACCAAAGCGCCAAAAACAAAGGCAAATGACTTTTTATGTTTTGAAGCCCGGGGCGACTTTTGGTGTTGGGTGTCTGAATCATGGGCTCAATGCGTATGGCGTATTTTTGTCAATCTTCCAAACAAACTGAATTACCGGCGTACTGCACCGGGTTCCTGATCCTGGTTTGAAAGCCATGTTCAGCAGTCTTCATTCAGCCATGCTACCTATAACCGTCAGGAAGGCTTGGGTGAAATTTATTTTCAATAAAAGAAATCTGTTTAAAAAGATGCAGGAATGAATTCTGTGTTACTCAAATGTATTTCAAAAAAAGGTCCAATTGAATGAGGTTCAGAATGATAATCCGTGGTTAAACCTTCGGTAATTTTAAATTTACAATCCCGGTCGAATGATCTTGTAATACAATATGTATGCATGCAGGGCACACGGTTTAGCCGAAAGGGGAATTCGGGTTAGAAAAGGAGGAGGGAGGCAGACTTGAAAAAAAGGAGCTAAAATTCAGGGAGTAAAAGAGAAACAGAAAACCACTATTTTTTTGATCAGTATGCCACTAAGCTGATTTTCGTTTCGGTTTAATTTCCGATTCGTCAGCCCAATAGATATTAGAGTCTCCCTTGTTGCCTTTCGCCTTTTTAGGTTTGGCCGACTTGGGGTTTTTTAAGGCGCTAATGATTACAACGGTACTGTTCAGGCTGGCCGGGGATGTTTTTTGAGAAGATAAACGACTGGAGGAAAACGGCATAAGGGAAGCAGCTAGTTAATTAATTGTTATCTAAAAGTAAACAAAAATTTAGAGCAGAATCAAATAAAGCGGTTATTTGTTTTGATTTGACGAATTAATTCTACCTTTCGTCTCTGAAGTGACCATCCTCTAAGACTCCCGATTATCAGGGAGAATCCGAAACCACCTTCCATTTACTGAACCATTGATTGATTTTTTGCTCCTCAACAGAGCAGAAAGAACTACTGCTATCTGTTCTTTTTAAATACGGGAAAGGCTGAATTCGCCGGGGCCGGGTTAGTAATCCGGGCTGTTTGGCCGAAGCCTTGACCAACAGGGTCTGGTTAAAAAATGGGGGGCAGCTTTGCTACATTTGTGCAAGAATGTGTTAGTTACGGCAAGGTTGCCACCCCTATTTTTATTTGTAGTACGGTGTCTGGATCTATATTTAAGTACGGTAAAGATATACATTTCAGGGAAAGGAAAAGCCAGGATTTTATCCTGGCCTTTGCAACAGCTAACTGCATTTATTAAAATACTGACAGTCAAACGAAAAGCCCTTTTCTTTTGACTGCTTTACGGGTGTAAAAGTATAAAGAAGACAGACCGATCTGATTTATTGTCATTATCAATACATTATCTCTTTATTTTTCTCGGATGTAGTCCACCATCTTTTCCCTGTTTGGGAAGACCTGGATGACCTGATCTTTTTATCTTTGGAAAATCTTCGAAAAGATATCCATCCATTCATGCAGCAGCTTCTCAATTGGTTCGAAATACCGGTAAAAGATTTGTACCGGGCCATGAAATTCTACACACAGGTTTTCAGACATATACGTTTTGATATTAAGGAATTCAATGGAGTATCGCATGCTGTTTTTCGGTCCTCGAACGAAACGTCTCCCTTTGCCATGACAGGAGCGCTCGTAGAAGATGTCAACAGATCAGATCAGCACACCGGGCCCTTGTTATTTTTCAGGATCAGCGATGGGATGAGTGCGGTACTTGAGCGGGTTGAACTCTGCGGGGGGGTGATTATACAACCCAAGAAACTGATCCGTAACGAAATGGCTGATGGCCGTTTTATCATCCCCAAAAATCTCATCGATGGCAATGTGGGTTATTTCTCTCACTTCAAGGATACCGAAGGCAACCAGATCGGGTTGTATTCCAACAGTTAAACGAATTTTTTTATTGAGCAGGTGATCTGAATCTGTTGTTTTTCAAACCTACCATTCTCTTCCTAACGTGATGGAACCCCGTTCAAGCACGAAAAGCGCAGCTAAGATAGGGTTCACTCAAAA
>JABDAO010000149.1 GCA_013289095.1 Bacteroidota bacterium
AGGATTCTGGACATCGTTGTTTTGTTAAAGAGCTCTAAATGAATTTACACAGACAAAATTATCGAAGAAAAAAAATCTATTTGATATACCAATCAACTTCCTGATCCCAGTTTGAACGGATAGTCACTGCCTGGGTATTGTACAAAACACGTTCGGGCTGTTCCTTCCGCAGATAGTTTCCGGTATCCCATTTCCCGTTGTGATTGGCATCATAGATCAGACGCATGCGGTATTTTCCCGGGGTCAGATACTCATAATAAATCTCTTGTCCACCTTTGAGTTTTGACTCCCGGATGATGTTTTCATTTTCATCCAGAAGCTGCATTACATAATCACCAGCCGGTGCATGCATATTCAGCTTGAGTGTTCCGTAGAATCTCAACTCCTGGGTCTTGAATTCAAGCCGGAGGGTATCGTTGAAAAACCCGAACATATCCTTAAATGCTCCGGGTAAGACTGTCAGATGGTATTTCTTGCTTTCCTTGATGACGTGTGCGGTATCCGTCCAGGTATAGAATCTCCTGTTTTTGTCGGCCGGAGCTGGAACAGCAAAAACACCTTTGTAAAAGAGGTTCTTTTTAGAAGTGTCGGCAGTGAGTACGAATTTACCCGATGCCAGGGTGCTTATGTCAAACACGGGGTTATCAAATTCAAATTTGATGGGTGTTTCCAGATCGAACGGGCTCCTCAATACATTCGGACGAACGCTAAGACTTGCCTTTTTGCCTTTACGCAGACTGAGCATCTTATCGTGCGTAATGAGTTTGTACCTCAGTGTGTCGTAGACCCGGTATTTGTCGCTCACTTCCAGCATCAACGAATCCTGTTTGGGATTAGCGTACCAGAACGTCACCGAATCGCCCCTGGTGTTTGTTTCGATCAGGGTACGTTGCTCATCGCTGAATGAATAGTTGAGGGGACGTATTTTGAGGCCTTCTACCGGTTTGTTGAAGACCAATCCGATTTTGCCATGAGCAGCCTGATATGCCCTTCGTATCCGTTGTGTCTGAACATCTTCGCGGAACAGAACAAAGTTGGCTGTATCATTGTGTGTCAACAGGAGTGGTTCCTGTCTGAAACCAATCATCTCGTCGGGATTGAATTTGTAATTGTTATTTACATCGTGCAGCGCAAATACTTTATATGTACCCGGTTTGATGTTTACAATCTGATAAACACCGTTTGCATCGGTACGCGAAAAGTAGGAAGGCAATTTTTTGTACACCACCGAATCATCCAGGTTAGCATACAACATCACCATGACCCCTTTTTCGGGCACAAGCGTAAGCGCATTGATGACCGTTCCTTTGAGTTGTAAAGAGTCAACATAGGCGCCTGTCGAAAACACATATCTGAAATTTGTCAGGGGATTTCCTTCGTGAACATCCTGAAGGGCAGTGCCAAAGTTGATGGTATAGGTGGTACTGTCTCTTAATGGTTCCCGGAATTCTATCAGGAGTGTTTTGTTTTTTACCCGGATATCCGGCGTCTTCTCCATAGGAGGGGAAACGATCAACTGCGTATTCAAATCCTTAAGCTGGATGAATTCATCGAACTGGATTTCTACCTGTTTGGAATGAAAATGTACCATAGCGCTGTCGGGCTGATACTTACGCGCATGAGGCGGGCGGGTATCTTTTTTCCCTCCCGAGGGAGGAACCACCTGTGCACAGGAAGTCCAGATCAGGATACTAAAGAAAGCAAGGAAGGGATTGACTCCGGTAAGCTGTCTGCGTAACGGTGTACCCTGATTGTTTACTGCTGTCATTCTCTGGATAAAGGGTCAAGACCCGTCTAAAATATAACTGACTAATTCGCGAGGGAGATACCGTGCATTTCGCCCTTAAAGGCTCCCGATGATTTCTGCAAGTTGTTCCAGATAATCCCGGTCTGTTTCATCGAAATCTGCCAGTTGGTCGCTGTCGATATCAAGAACCATGCATATTTCCCCGCGGGTGTTAAAAACAGGCACCACGATTTCGGATTTAGACCCCGAATTGCATGAAATATGACCCGGAAACTGATCCACATCTTTGACAATGACTGTTTTGCCAATAGAAAAACAATACCCGCATACGCCTTTCCCTTTCGCTATCCGCGTACAAGCCACCGGCCCCTGAAAAGGACCCAGTACAAGTTCAGAACCTTCAACCAGATAGACCCCAGCCCAAAAGAAGTTCATCCCGTATTTCAGCGCAGCCATAATATTGCAGAGGTTGGCAATCTGATTCGGTTCGCCATCAATCAATGCCTTGATCTGTGGTAAAATAGACTCATACTGCTCCTTTCGGGTAGTGCCTTGTACGTTTAAGGATTCGGCCATGACGGGATTTTGTTCAGAATGCGAAAATACGAAAGATTCAGGAGGTATTGAACTACCTTAATGCTGGCTTTTTGGCTATCTTGCGGCCCTAAAATCTGCTGTTTCATGAAAGTACTTTTAACCGGGGCCGATGGCTTCCTGGGTAGTAATATCACGCGCGAACTGCTCGCAAACGGTCATGAAGTAAGGATACTGCTCTTGCCTGGTCATAAAGCCCTTACCCTGGAAGGTCTGCCCATTGAACGTTTTACCGGCAATCTCCTGAACCTGAACGATGTCTTAGGCGCTGTCCAAGGCTGTACGGCCGTAATCCATGCCGCAGCCAGCACCAGTGTCTGGCCCACCCGGAATGAACGCGTCAGGCAAGTAAATATCCAGGGCACTGATAATATCATTCAGGCCGTACTACAACACTCTATTCAGCGACTCGTATACGTCAGCACTGCAAGTTCGTTTGGATTCGGAAGCCTCGAAGCACCAGGCGACGAGACACGCCCTTATCGCTCCGCAAAATACAGACTGGATTATGTCGATTCTAAATTTGAGGCCCAGCAATTAGTTTTAAAAGCTGTGAAGGAAAAGCAGTTACCAGCCATTATTGTGAACCCTTGTTTCATGTTTGGGCCTTACGATTCAGTACCCAGTTCCGGCGCTATGATTGTGGCCGTTTGCAAAGGCAAAGTTCCAGGTTACAGCAATGGAGGAAGAAACTACGCCCATGTAAAAGATGTGGCCACCGGTATAGTCAATGCATTGACAAAGGGCCGCATCGGCGAGTGTTATATACTCGGGAATAAAAACCTGACCTACAAGGAAGTTTTTGCGCTGATCGCTAAAATCACCGGGTCAAAAACCCCACATATCCCGATCCCTCCGCTGCTTACTAAGTGTTATGGTTTGCTTAACACCCTCTTCGGTAAATTAACCGGC
>JABDAO010000150.1:0-65 GCA_013289095.1 Bacteroidota bacterium
TCAAAACTGGAGATGAACCTGAACTACATCAGAAAACAGGGACTGGGAACAGATATAAATATAAT
>JABDAO010000150.1:75-2276 GCA_013289095.1 Bacteroidota bacterium
ACTTTAAAAAAGATTACCCGGAGAAGGTAGAGATCTGCTGCATAAAGAGAATTGGTTGGAGACAGAGAACACATTGTTAAAAGAAGTGTAAATTTACCCGAGTTAAAAAACACATACCATGAAAAAAATAGTGCTCATTTCGTCTGTAGTCATCCTTGCCTTTGGCATTGTTTCGATGACCGGGGTAAGAAAAACCCTGTACGATTTCAAAGTAAAAACCATTGACGGAAAAATTTTTGATATGAACACGCTCAAAGGCAAGAAAGTGTTGGTGGTCAATACCGCTTCCAAATGCGGGTTTACGCCACAGTACAAAGCCCTCGAAACGCTTTTTAAGACCTATGGGGGAGCCAAATTTACGATCATCGGTTTTCCTGCCGATAATTTTGGTCATCAGGAGCCGGGCACCAACAACGAAATTCAGGAGTTCTGTTCGAAAAACTATGGGGTTACTTTTCAGATGATGGAAAAGATTTCGGTCAGCGGGCCCGACATCAACCCGCTGTATTCCTGGCTTACCACAAAAAATGAAAACACCGTGCCGGATGCCCCGGTAAAATGGAATTTTCAGAAATTCATGATCGATGAACAAGGCAATGTGGTGGATGTTGCCATGTCGAAGGAAGAACCTACCTGCGATAAAATTGTGAACTGGATCACCGGGAAGAAGTAAAAGAAAAAGCCCTATCCAACAGAGCCTACGCATATGAAATTAGATATTCTGGCCATTGGCGTTCACCCGGATGATGTTGAACTGTCCTGTTCGGGTACCCTGATGAAGCACATCGCGCTTGGAAAAACGGCAGGCATACTCGACTTGACTGAAGGCGAACTGGGCACCCGTGGAACTATGGAGGACCGCCGGCTCGAGGCCAGCGCTGCAGCCCTGATTATCGGTTCTTCAGTACGCGAAAATTTAGGCATGAAAGACGGGTTTTTCACCAACGATGCTGAACATCAGCTTCAACTCATCCAAAAAATACGTTATTTCCGTCCCGAAATAATACTCTGCAATGCCCCGTCCGACCGTCATCCCGATCATGGCCGGGCCTCGGCCTTGGTGAGTGAAGCCTGTTTCTATTCCGGGTTACGTAAAATTATCACCACGGAGGCCGGTCAGACCCAGGAGGTGTGGAGGCCCCGGGCTGTTTATCATTACATGCAGGACCGCCAGCTTAAACCCGATTTGATCCTGGATATTTCGCCGTTTATGGAGCGCAAAATGAAGGCCATACAAGCCTATGCCACCCAGTTTTTCAATCCGGCCTCAAACGAGCCTTCAACACCTATTTCGTCCTCACAATTCATCGACTTTATCAGGGCCCGGAATGCAAATAACGGCCGGGATATTCAGGTTGACTATGCAGAAGCATTCCTGGTGGAAAGAACAATCGGTGTGCATAACCTTTTTGATCTTCTTTGAGTCTTTACCCCAGTATTTTACCGTAAAAAAGAAAAGGCTGTCTCCGAAAGACTGCCTTTTCTTTTTCAGAATCAATAAGCCTGATTATCTCACGCTCATCTTTCGGGTCAATGCTGAATCAGCGGTACGCAGGGTGTAAAAATAGATACCTGAGCTGAACGAAGAACCGTCGAAGCTAAGTGTATGTACGCCGGCAGCCAGTGCTTTGTTTTGCTGAGTGAACAGAACCTGTCCGAGCATGTTGGTTACTTCCAATGTCAAATCGCCGCTGTTGATCAATGTTACGTCAATATTGGTGAGGGCGCTGAACGGGTTCGGATAGTTCTGGGAGACCGTCATGTAATTGTTTTGGGAGAGCTTCAGTACAGGCACTCCAAGACTGGCTCCATTGGTGCTGTCGTTGAAATCAGAATCCTGGAAACTGATGCCATCGATATAATTCAGCTGCTCGGGTACACCCGATTGGGTAGCATCGCCATTGGGAAATCCAACATAGGCAATCGGGATGGTGTAGATGCCTCCGGAAACCGCAGTGCTATCAAATACGTAGTAAGACATCATTCCTTGTATTACCTGGCCTGAAGCTGGAGTTGCCGAGGTAAATTCCTGAGGCGCTGTCCACAAACCCGATTGAACATCCATCCCGATCACCCATGCATCCGGGGCAATGTTTCCGCTTGCTGCAGCATTGGAGGTGCCCAGTGTATCGGCAGACCGAACACGTTTGAAGGAACCTTTGGCATCACGGGCAGTACCGTAGTTGCCAATACCCCAATCG
>JABDAO010000150.1:2286-3187 GCA_013289095.1 Bacteroidota bacterium
TCCTTCAAACGTGTTCGGTCTGCCGATCAACCTGAAATTCCAGGTCAGTCCACCGTCTTTCGTATATACGTCGAACAGACCGAGCATTCCTGGTTTGTAGGCAACATAATAGCTGAAACTTGTTTGTGGCGTGGTAGAAGGGTTCCACAGATTGATATTCACAACGATGTGCAGATTTTTGTTCATATCAACCACGATATCATGCTCAAAACCTGCCCCGTATTTAAGTGTGCTGTTGTTCATCAGAAAAGGGTCTGCGCGGTTCACATCAATGGTGATCGGCGCTCCCCAGGTTACACCTCCATCGGTAGTCTTGATGACGATAAGCTGAAAGGCGCTGGAGTCGAGTGTGGATGTATAGGTCTGACGGGCTGTGGCGCTTATATAACCGGTCATCCCATCATCAGCAAAGGCAATTTTACAATCAGAGAACATCGGTTTTGGTGATGCTCCCGGAGTTTGAAGCGTTGGAAACGGGATTTTGGAAACGGTATAATTAAAATGTCTCGCAACCGGATCGAAGATTCCTTTGGAAAGAAGCAGGGTATCATTCATATTATACCCCATTGTACCCGGGCCATCGACATCCAGGTTGTATACAACACCTGTTTTAGTAACAAACATGCCATCGGGTATAAAGAAATCCATTCCGGTTGCCGGAACGGAATGAATCTGGCGTTGCATGGTATCCATACCGGCCAGATGCTGGCTGCCGTATCCATGCCCACCCCAGTCACCCACCGGGTTAGAGGTGGCATCCGGGTTTGAATTGTCGCGCGTAGGGCAGAAGAATACTTCGTAAGCCGAGTCGGCAATGGTGTTTCCTGCCGGGTTGTATATACAGCCCTGTGGATAACGGGCTGTTGAAAAATGGGGGCCCTGGGGGTCACCGTCTGGGGCA
>JABDAO010000151.1 GCA_013289095.1 Bacteroidota bacterium
GCGCAATGGAGAAGAACTGATGAATTATCTCTACGGAGGCCCCAACCATCTTCCGGATGTTCCATTCAATTCAAAGACGTTCAAACTGGAAGTCTTGTTGAACTTGAAAAGTCGCTGTTTCTAAATTAAGCACGAGTTTAGAAAAAGCAGCCCCGATTCGGTGAAAGGGTGTTTTGAATAGCCAGGAGCGGGAATTCATCGCCGGGAGGTGTCTGAAGAATTGAGAATGGACGAATCCTGGGGTGGACCAGGGACTCGAAACGGAGGGAATAAAGACCGAGGGCGGTTGCCGGAAAGACGTTTAAACAGCTGTGAAAAGACAAAACCCGCTGATTTTCGGTCAGCGGGTTTTGAAACAGTTCAATTCGGTTTATTTGGTCACAACCTGGAAGCCGAATGTTGAGCTCCCGATTCAAAGCTCATGAGGTAGGTGCCTGCACTAAACCCACTTGCATCAAACTCAACCGTATTCAAGCCGTTGAGCAGGTGCTGTATCAACATGCTTTTAACAAGTTTGCCCTGTAGACTATAAATGTGCAGGGTTACATCGCCTGGTTTGGAAAGGGTAAAGGATAAATGGCCAATTCCGGGCGCCATCGGGTTCGGGAAAATAAGCACCGAGGCAGCCGCTGTTGCACTGGCGATAGCAGGGTTATTCTCAATGCCCATAGCTACATACGATACTTCTGATTTCCAGGTGCCACGGCCGTGAGTAGCGAAATAGAATACGCCTGCATTCTGACAGCCGTTCCAGGGCTCATAACGCGACTGGTGGATACGCAGTGTAGGCACACGCGGGAAGGTGGAAGTCTGGTTGGCTTGTGAAGTCCAGACAACAGGTGTAGCAGTGATATCATTGGTTGAATACACGCCAAACTCGGTTCCGATCATTGCAAAGTTGAGGTTGTATTTATCGAAGGAAGCGGCATAGACCGGCATTTCGGTCAGGTTACCCTGAGCAGCAATGAAGTTTGACATCGAGAGACTCGTAGTCATTGCATTGGCTGAATCAGAGTAATAGACGTGAGTTCCGGCAGTATAACCAGATACCGCAATGATCAGTCTGTTTGAATTATTCGGATCAACATCCAAAGAGGTGATCACACTTCCACCGGTTGATCCAAGTTGAACACAGGTAAATGGACAACGAGGGTTGGCAGTAGTTGCGGGGTAGTTATCCAGGTCGCTGTGATAGCGGTCACGCAGCTGATTGATGCCGCTGACGCGATATATATTGCCCCCGTCGTTCGTGAAGAAGATAGAATTTCCATCGGCAGAGAAAGCCATATACTGAACAGTGCCTGAACTGAAGGGATTCGGTTTGGAATTGTAGCCGGCAACTTTAACCCACAATGGAGTAGTCGAAAAATCGAGTGGTTTTGGGGTCACAAACAAACCGTTACCGGCAGCAAACCCGACGGCCAGTTTAGCCTGAATGATGTCCTTCACATAAATAGTGTCATTGGGGCCCAATGAAGTCAATGTGCTCGGGCATACAGCCGTGAACGGCAGGTTGTTGGTATGACTCGCCAGATTGAGGGTGACGCCCGTATTGTAGGTCACATCAAAGGAAGCCCTGATCAGCATTGATGTGGTAGGCGTATCGGTAAAGGTAAGGTTGAGCGCTCGGGTGCCATAAACAATGGTTCCGCTTCCACCTGTACCGGTAATTGCTCCGGCCCCGTTATCGGTCAGGGTCATATTCCCTGCGGTAATCACAACTGTGCCGGGGATGATAGAAGCATTTGGCTGATTCACACCATTCGAATTCGCCTTTAAAATGGTATTGTAAACGGCTACGGTATCACTTCCGGTAGCAATGCTTACGGTCTGGCGTGTGGCCACAAAAACCACCGAATCCTGGGTATTAGGGGCGTTCAGTGTTTCATAGAGACGCACGGGGGTTACAAAGTTTGCGAAGCCGCTATTACCAGGTCCGGTATTACCGGTACCCAGCGAATCGATACGGCTGTCATAAAAAGAATTAGGGCCGTTTCCTCGATTTGATGAGCGGGCAAGTGTTCCGTAATACACTGTGCCGAATACTGCGTTCGGGTTCAGGAAAGAGAATTCAACACCTCCTCCATCACCACCGCCAATAGATATTGCCGCCATGGCGGTGTTACCCAAACCGTCGATAAAATTTGTTCCGTTGTCCTGACAACCTCCAATGTTCATTGTACGGGTAGGATCGCTGTAATCGCAGGCTACATCATAATATTGAGTAACCCGGTAGCTTTTGTTGCAAGGCTCGTAAGTGGAGGCATTATTCAGGGTGCGGTAGATACCCCCATCACAACCGATATAGAACTTGCCTTGTTGCTGATCATCAAACAGGATCATGTGGTTATCGGTATGGCAATAATCAAGCTGACCAGGGCCTCCAAACTCTTGAGCAATGCCTGTCCACTGCCCTACCGGAGCAGCCGGGTTGTTGTTGCTCATTTCCCACATCCAAAGCGAAACACCACCAACAACAATGTGATTCTTATCAAACGGGTCAACAGCCATGGTCATGCCGTAGCTTGCCTGATTTCCCATGGGTTCAAAGACAGCGTTACCGGCAGGGGCAATCTGGGTAAAGGTAGGTGTCCCGCTCGCAGCATTGGTAGAGAGGTAACAACCGAGGGTACCACCGGCAGTGGACCCGATATAAACATATACATAGTTTGGATCCTGCGGAGCGATGGCCACCTCCGACCTGCAATTGGCTCCTGTAGGATAGTTATTGGCAGCACCCATAGAAACCCATCCTGTACCAACATTTCCATTGGGCGATCTCCATACTTTCAGCCCTGAAACTGTATAGACGGTGTGATCTGAAGCTACATCCACATCGAATATCTGACCGGTGATGCTTGAATTCGCCAATGTCCAGGTAGAACCCGTATCAGTTGAAACCATCAAACCCGTGAGTGTACCGGCATAAATACGGCTTGCATCAGTCGGGTCTGTAGTCATCTTGCCCACAGCCGACCAGCGTGTACCTGTAGTAGAAGCATTTACCGGGCCTGTAGACGGGATCCTGTTCCAGGTCACGCCATTGTCTTTCGACATCCAGATGCCTCCGCCAATGAATCCACCGCTTCCTTCACCATAATTTCCGTAATAAATC
>JABDAO010000152.1 GCA_013289095.1 Bacteroidota bacterium
TTACCCCCCCTTTCGCCTGCATCTTGATTCAGGAAAACCTCTAAGGCTTCTTTGCGGGGATCTATCCCCTGCGTTATTCAGAACGAGAATAAGGAAACCCGGTCATCGTATCAACAGGTACAGGGCCTGAATGGATAGAAGAAAGCGGTCATGGCCGGATTTTCCTTCAGGACAGATCTAAACAGGGATGGTACTATAAAAAGCCACAGAAGTATATCCGGAGCTCACTGATCGTAACGGTTGGGGGTATAGGTAAACGAATTCGTATCCGAATAAAAAAAGCCAGCAAAACTTGCTGGCTTTCAATTTTTTTGAATACTGTGCACGCGAAGGGAGTCGAACCCCTAACCTTCTCATCCGTAGTGAGATGCTCTATCCAGTTGAGCTACGTGTGCAAAATGTGTTGGTTGATAACAGGCACTTTGCCTTTTAGCAGGTTGCAAATTTAACGAAATTCCGAAACTTTAGCCTTTTTAGGTCAAATATTATCTTTCTGTTCCATTTTGTGAATGGATCTCTCTTTCTTTCTACATTCGTTCCCTCATTCAATCTTTATGGAAATGCTGCAAAATGCACCTTTTATTGTCATCGGCCTGCTGATCCTGCTGGGCTTTATTAAATCCTTCGTCAGTGTAAACCAGGGAACACTGGCGGTTGTCACCGTATTTGGGAAATACCGAAGGGTGATGCACCCCGGTCTGAATTTCAAGTTGCCATTCATCGAAGCCATCTATAAAAAGATCTCGATCCAGAACCGTTCGGTGGAACTTGAGTTTCAGGCCATCACCATCGACCAGGCGAATGTGTATTTCAAAGCGATGCTCCTCTTTTCGGTGCTCGACCAGAAAGATGAAACCATCCAAAACGTAGCCTTCAAGTTTGTAGACGAAAAAAACCTCATGCAAGGCCTCATCCGCACGGTTGAAGGCAGCATCCGCTCCTTTGTGGCCACCCGTAAACAGAGCGAAGTACTCAGCCTGCGCAGAGATATTGTTGAATACGTAAAAGAACAAATTGACAAGACCCTCGAAAACTGGGGCTACCACTTACAGGATCTACAGCTCAACGACATTACCTTCGATGAGGTGATCATGAAATCAATGAGCCAGGTCGTGGCTTCGAACAATCTCAAGGCCGCTGCCGAAAACGAAGGACAGGCATTGCTTATCACCAAAACCAAGGCAGCCGAAGCCGAGGGGAATGCCATCAAAATTGCAGCCAATGCCGAACGCGAAGCAGCACAGATGCGTGGACAAGGTGTGGCTCTTTTCCGTGAAGAAGTAGCCAAGGGTATGTCGGTGGCTGCCCGTGAAATGCAGGAAGCCAATTTGGATGCATCCATGATCATGTTCTCGATGTGGACCGAAGCCATCAAACATTTTTCTGAAAACAGCAAAGGCAATGTCATCTTCCTCGACGGCTCACCCGACGCCATGCAGAAATCTATGAACCAGATGATGGGTTTAAACAAACTCCTGGATGATAAGAATATGGGAGGAAAAAAATAAATCGTTCTCTAAGCACTAGAAAAAATCCCCCGTTGATTGATACGGGGGATTTTTTTTATTTTAGTGCTCGCTCCAAAACCGAAAGGCATGAAACGTTTCGTTTTTATCTTCCTTTTCATCCTGATTGCAACAGTTCTGCTCTCTTCAAGAACCACAGAATCTTTACCGGTAAGCAAGCTCAACGCCAAAGACACAGCCGTGGAAGCTATTTTTGAAGAACTAAAGAACAAGACCGAAGCGCTTTTTGATGCCAAGAAAGATTCATTTGGATATGAAGGCAATAATTCGGTCGCGGGAAGGAACGGGTATATTTATTCAATTGTCAGAACAGGGTTTCTGTTCAATCCATACGACCGGTATGCACTGCTTGCCTATTCGATCGATGCAAAGACCCTGTATGTCGAAGTCAGACAACTCATCGGTAAGGTCTGGGTGAAACGGTTCAGAAACACTTCGGGCACAGAGTTGCTCGGAAAGGATGCTGAGCCTGTGGTTTTGGAAGATCTGAATGGTGATGGGATCCCCGAAATATTTATTGCAAAAGAAATGAGTCCTGTCACCCATGCTGTAAGAGGAGATGCCTGGGCCTGGGCCAAGGAAGGGATCCAGAAATGGAATGGATTTGAACAGATCGTAAACCCTGAATATGATACAAAGAGGCATGAACTCGTTGGGCATGAAATCGCCGGGAAAGGATCAAAGATGAGTTTCACCTCCTATACACTAAATAAAAAGGGCATCATCGAAGTTCTGAGCCCGACCCTCTGCAACTGTACCATTGCGAATGGAGATAGTTGTATAGTCACGATAGACAAAGAAAGACCGAAACGGGTACTCCGTACTGAGCTCTACAAGTATGTCCCTGCTTACTTCAGCAAAGAGGTGAAAGCACTGGTCTTTGTAAGCGGCAAATGATCAGGGCGCCAACCTCTCCAGGATCCATCGCCCTTCCTCCAATCTGTAACGCAGCCTGTCATGCAAACGGCTGGGCCTTCCCTGCCAGAACTCAATCGATTGGGGTTGCAGTACATATCCACCCCAATGCTGGGGCCTGGGCACTTCCTCACCAAACTGTTTGTCGGTTTCGGCGTATTTTAAATCAAGGTCTTCACGGGATGCAATCACCTGGCTTTGGGGGGATACCCAGGCCCCCACTTTGCTGGTACGCGGACGGGAAGCAAAATAAGTATCCGATTCGGTTGCACTTTGTTTGATCAATGTACCTTCAATACGTACCTGCCGCTCCAGTTCCGGCCAAAAAAACGTCATGGCAGCGTTGGCATTTTCCTGGCTTTGCACCCCTTTCCGGCTGTTGTAATTGGTATAAAACACAAAACCGTTTTCATCAAAATTACGAAGTAACAAGACCCTGGCCGACGGCCTCTGATCAGCCCCAACCGTAGCAAGGATCATGGCATTGGGTTCGGCAACCTGCGCATCTACAGCTTGTTTAAACCATTTCTCAAACTGGGCCACCGGCTGTTTCTCGGCCTGGGTTTCATCCAGGGAATTTTTG
>JABDAO010000153.1 GCA_013289095.1 Bacteroidota bacterium
GCACCCGCTGTTGTAGGGTTGGAGATGGGCCAACCCGGAAATCACCACAGACTGATTGAACGAATGAAAAAAAATGGCATTGTCTTTGAGTATATCAACCACAAACCAGAACTTTTTGAAACCCTCTTCTGAATAGCTCGTTCAGCGCATGCGTAAAAATGGATTTTAACAAGGAAGCATCCTGAAAAGCAAGGCTGAAATTTACACTACCCAGGCTTAATTTGCATCTTTTCAAAAAAGTCATCTGAGTATGGCATTCAAACCAGCGTGAATAAAAGGCAGAATTTTCGGAACTTTGGAAAGTTAAAATAACCAGAACCTATTCTTTATTTTACCTTATGGTTATAAGTAACAAGCTGAAGATCATTGAAATGATATGTTAGAACGGATTTTGATCCGAATAAGAGTACAAGATCAGATGTAGATTAGACAGTTAAAAAACATTAAATCGGGGGGAATAATAAGATTGCAAAATGCAAAAATACAATGAAATCAATAGTTGTAGCGCATTTTAAACACTGAATGAGGCCTTCCGAAATCAAATAATGGCATAAATTTTAGTTTGCCTTAGGACAATATAAGCACCAAATTTGCGTATGAATAAATTAATCACACCGCTGAAAGGTCTAACCCTCCTGTATCAACCTTTATCTCCGTTGATCACCGAGTAGGCACAAATGTCTGTAGTTGGATTAACTTAACTCATCCGGTGGAGATCGGATGAGTTTTTTTTTGTCTTTCTCAGAAGGCTGCCCCAATCTGTAACTTCCAGATCCATTCATTGCAGGATCTTAAAAAAAGGCGCTCTACGCTGCGCTATTCCTTCGCCGTTCTTTTAGGTTGTTCCCCTGGCTGGCGTTTATCCCGCATTTTTCAGCTGGAGATGGGCAAGGCTCTGAAAAGACTGCCAGCTCTCAGGAGCGGCGGGATAACCCAAATACTTCACAGAGCTGGCCAACGCACTGAACAGTATACACTACGTTGATTGGAAGCGTGTATCGACGCATTCGGGCAATGCATAAAAAGAGCCACGCCAGGCGTTCTGAAAATCTGGGAGGAGTATGTCATCATCCGTGGCCAGGGGGGCCTGAACTTAGGAGAGCAGTATTTCTTCTTCCATTTCGCCCGGAATACCTAACCCAAGTAATTTAAGAATAGCCGGGGCCAGATCGCCCAGTTTGCCATCGCGGATGTGATGATAATCGGGGTCGATGAGGATACAGGGCACGGGGTTCATACTGTGGGCGGTGTTTGGTGAACCGTCGGGGTTGAGCATATAATCGGCATTGCCATGATCGGCAATGATGATAAACGAATAGCCTTTGGTGATACCTGCTTCCACAATACGTTTCAGACACCGGTCTACACATTCAACCGCCTGTTTCACCGCCGGGATTATTCCGGTATGTCCAACCATATCAGCGTTGGCAAAATTGAGGCAGATAAAATCGGGTTCTCCTTTTTCAATTACGGGGAGTATGGCATCGGTAATGGCCTCGGCACTCATCGAGGGTTGCAGATCATAGGTGGGTACTTTGGGAGAATGGATGAGGATGCGTTTTTCGCCCTGAAACGGTTCTTCCCTTCCTCCATTAAAGAAAAAGGTGACATGGGGGTATTTTTCGGTTTCGGCAATTCGTAGTTGTGTCTTGCCGTTGTTTGCTACAACCTCGCCCAGGGTGTTGCGGAGGTTGTCTTTATCATACATTACATGGATGTCTTTAAACGACTTGTCATAATTTGTAAGCGTAACGTAATAAAGAGGCAGGGTTTTCATGCCTTGATCGGGCATGTCTTCCTGGGTCAATACCTGGGTGATTTCCCGGCAGCGGTCGGTGCGGTAATTGAAACAAAGCACCGCATCGCCCGGGTGCACGATGCCCAGGGGTTTTCCGTCAGCCGAGGTGATGATTGCCGGTTTGATAAATTCATCGGTTGTTTCTGTATCGTAGGAAGCCCTGATGGCTTCTTCGGCCGAGTGAAATGCTGTGCCGGTACCCTGCACAAGCAGGTCGTATGCCAGTTTTACACGTTCCCAGCGCTTATCGCGGTCCATAGCATAATAGCGTCCGCAAACAGAAGCAATGCGGGCAGAGAGTGGCTTGATATGTTTTTCCAGTTTGCGGATGAATTCCAAACCGCTGTGCGGGTCGGTATCGCGCCCGTCGGTGATGGCATGGATAAATACTTTTTTTAATCCTTTTTCATTTGCTATATCACAGAGCTTATGCAGGTGTTCCTGGAAAGAATGCACGCCCCCGTTTGAGACCAGTCCGATAAAATGCAAGGCTTTGTCATTTTTCAATGCATAGCCGATGGCCGAGAGGAGTTCGGGGTTGTGGTCTATTTTGTGTTCACGCACTTCCTTGTTGATGCGTACCAGGTCTTGGTAAACAATCCTTCCGGCCCCGATATTCATGTGTCCTACTTCGCTGTTGCCCATCTGTCCGTCGGGCAGGCCTACGTTTTCGCCAAAGGTCTTTAGCTTTGAGGTGGGATAGTTCTGAACAAGGCTTTTGTAAAACGGCACGTTGGCCAGAGCAATGGCATCTGAAGCCGATCCGTCGCCGATGCCCCATCCGTCGAGGATGATGAGGGCTACTTTTTTTGTGTTCATGATGCTGCTGGAATTGTAAATTCAAAAATACTTCCTTTGGGAGCATTGTCCCTCACCGAAATATCCCCACCGTTGAGGATACTTAAATTTTTTACGATAAACAGACCCAGACCGGTGCCTTTGGCGCTGCGTGTTTCCTCATGTCCTGCCCGGTAGAATTTTTTAAAAATCAGGAGCTTGTCTTCGGCGCTGATCCCTACGCCTTCATCTGCTATACTGAGTATGGCCCGGTTGTTTTCTTGTTTCAGTTTGATCGTCACGGCCGAACCGGGAGCTGAATATTTCACGGCATTCTCATACAGGTTCAGGAGGATAGAAGGGAAGTTGAAGCGGTCGAGCTCGGCATAAATGTTTTTGTCCAGATCGAGTGTCAGTTTACGGTTGTCGCGCAACCC
>JABDAO010000154.1 GCA_013289095.1 Bacteroidota bacterium
AATTCAAAGGGTTTTTCCTTCCGACTCTTCAACGCGAGATTCAACTCTTCAATTCCCTTGCGGCGCTCATAGCGACCGACAAAGATAAATCTTCTGGGTGCCTGACATCTCTCCGGTTCAGTAATAAGCCAATCAGAATCAATGCCGGCAGGAAGTTCAATGATTTTTGTATCTGGCACTCCCTCAGCCTGTATCAGAGAAGTGATTTTGCCGCCATACGAAAAAACATGGTCAGCATGATGAATACAGAACCGAACAGGCGCACGGAGCAGATACTGCCCTGGAAGTGATTTCCAGGAAGGCGCTGGCTGAAACATTTCATAGCCGTGAAAATTCACACCAATTGGAGGGAGTTCTACGCCCTTTCTTTTTTGATCCAGCAAATACCAGGCTGCAAAACCCTTGGCATAAATAAAGTCAGCCGGGCTTTGCTTTTGAAGTTCGGCATACACCCTTGCCGAATATTCAAAGGATTCACGTAGATAATGCCCTGGCAGATTGCCCGAATGAGGGAAAGGGATGATGAATGAACGAATTCGCGTCTTTTCCTCGTCCGAAAACAACTCAAGTAAACCAATATCTTTCTCGCCTTCATTGAAGTGGTAAAGGTCCACGTCGATACCTGACTTTGCCAGATACCGCACCAGTGAATAGGAGTGCTTCTGCATGCCTCCAATCACATAGGGATAAATACCATCTGAAAGCAGGGCGATTCTCATCTAGCTATTTGTTGGTAGGAGGTTTTGAATGATGCCTTTGAAAACTCCTTGAGTGCCAGGGCATGGTACTGCATCTTCAATGCTCTGCTGATTGGGTGAAGAACCAATGGTGTCCTGATATCGTGTATAATAGTTCCACAGCTGTTCGCGCTCACAAATTCACTATAGTCGCCAATCTCAGCAGAAATCAAAATACTCAATCCACAACTCAAATATTCAGCAAATTTTACGGGCGATGACACCCTATTCGTGACACTCCTTTCGCGGATAATTAATCCATAATCGCAGACGGCGAGCAATGCGCTGACCTCTGCAGGCTTTACCCACTTATTCAGGATCCTGCCAGGAAAGTATCTACTTGAAACCAAGCCCTCCGGCAGGGAAGGCGATAGAAAAAGCACCTTGAGCTTTGGGTTTGCTCCTATTAATTGAGTCAGAAACTCATCGACCATCGAAAAACTCTGCCAGCCTGCTGATGAACCGGAATAGGTCAGAATAACATCGTCTGAGTTGAACCCAAGCGCAATTTTGCAACGTTCCAGTGTGGCACTATCGGGTAACGCAGCGGTGAAGGAAGAATTCAGGGTACACGGTATTACTGCATGTTCATCCGAATCGTAACCATAGATTTCCTTCCAGTAACTGACAAGTTTGGATGAAACGGCCATACGAAAATCTGCTTCTTTTAAAACCTTTGCTTCGAGCCTTGTAATTCCATCCTTCACACTTTTATCCTCTACGACGCTGTATTCATTCAACTCAGCGGCGTAGGCACCTCTTGCATCAAACACCACGGTGGGGGTGTACCTGAATTTACGTAGCGATAACGCCAGCCAGCAGGCATAAGGTCCGCGTGCAATAATCCTGCTGCCATTGAAGAAAATGGTGAGAATGCTTAAAGTGAGCAAGTTAAACTTCCAAAGGCGCATGGTCGGAAACATCGGTATGACGATTGCCCCTGGCAGCTCTGTGCGGATTAAAGCCCGCTTTGTCCAGAAACTGCGAATAGAAATAAATGCAATAAGTTTGACATTGGGAACACTCACCTGTTGTTTCAGGAATTTGCACACGTCTGTTACCTGACTGAAATAGATGCCAGAAGGTGCATCGTTAAAGGTGACATAGAGCATGAGGCGAAGATACAAATTCGTTTGATTGGGTACCAGCCCAGATATCAGTCTGTACTTTCGGCTACTATAGCGCTACACGATTCACAATAGGTTCTCAAACAAGCCCTTCTGTCTCGTCTTAGCGAGCGTAAATTTTCCGCAAATAACCGCTGGTAGATAGGCCGTGACTTCGGTCGGTGTAATATAGTTCTATTGGCAACTCAACCCCTGTGATGGCACGCCCCTTGTAATCGGCGCCCAGAAACCGGATATCCACCTTCCTGGTTTGAAGGATCCCGAGCAGGTCTTCTTCGGAGGTATATTGGAGAACTTCGTCTACATATTTGCACGAGGAGAGGATTATTTTACGCTCATCGATCGAAAAGACAGGTTTATTCTTCCCGGGATTTATTTTCTCATCGATATTCACAGCGGTATTCAAGGCCACAATCAGGTAATCGCAATGCTCTCTACATTCCTGAAGCATGAGTACATGCCCAGCATGAAAAAGATCGAAGACACCACATGCGAAACCTATTTTCATGAGAACATGTTGTATGAAGAAAAATCCGAATCTACGCGCTGATTTTCATTTCCCGGAAGAGCTCATTTTGTATCAACCAGGATATCAAGGATAAGGTGCAGAATAACCTGATGAAAACACTCCACCATACCGTAATTACTTACAGGTAATTGAAAGTTAATGGCCCCGGTCTTACTCAGTGTGTTGTCTTTCTTAAAACCGCTCAGGGTAAGTACCATTTGACTGACAGAGCTGGCGTAACCGACTGCATTCAGTATATTTTTGGATTCACCAGAACTGCTGATGGCGATGAGTAAATCTGTTGCCGTAAAATGAATTTTCAGCCACTCCTTCATTGCATTTTCATACCCATAATCATTGGCGTAACAGGTGATCAGTGAAGGATCAGAAAAGGCAAAAGTCGGGAAACGACCCACCTTTGCAAAATCCTCCATCATATGCGAGCAGATAGAGTTTGATCCACCGTTTCCGATAAAAAAGATGCGTTTGCTCTTCCTTACCAGCTCCACACCCGACATGATCTGTTGTCTGATGGCCGGAGATGAAAACCAGCCCGAAAATTCCTGGCTATAGGTATCGATCTGCATATTCAAGAAGGCTTTTGCGTGTTACCGACTGTTCATTACATAAC
>JABDAO010000155.1 GCA_013289095.1 Bacteroidota bacterium
TATAAATTAAGTATCTTTGGCCCATGAAAATTTTACGGAAATTCTTTTTCTTTGCCGCACTGTTGCTTTCGGCAAAAATCTATTCACAACAGGTAATCGACCGCGTAGTTGCCGTAGTGGGGGGCAATATTATACTCGAATCGGAGATCGAGGCTCAATACAACCAGTACCTGGGCATGGGTTACAAGGCCTGTCAGCAGACACGTTGCACCATCCTGGAAGATGTGATGTACCAGAAACTGTTGCTTGCCCAAGCTGCACACGACAGTTTGAAAGTCACCGAATCGCAGGTAGATCAGGAGATCGAGCGGAAACTACAGTACTACATAAAACAGTTTGGTTCGGTCGAAAAATTCGAAGCCTACAACGGCAAGTCAGTCGAATCGTTTAAGAACGATATTCGCGAAAAACAACGAGAGTACCTGCTTTCCCAGCAAATGCAGGGCAAGATAACCGGCGATCTGACGGTTTCGCCGAAAGAAGTCTTCGCCTATTTCAGTGCCCTTCCTGCCGACAGCGTTCCGCTGATCAACTCCGAAATAGAAATCGGTCAGATCGTCCGCCGTCCGCCGCCCAACAACGAATTGAAGATCTATGCCCGTCAACGTATTGAGGAGGTGCGTAAAAAAGTGGTTGGAGGCGAAATGGATTTCTGTGCGGCAGCCGCGGCTTATTCAGACGATCCGGGATCAAAGATGACCTGTGGTTTTTACAAATCTATTCAGCGCGGGCAGTTTGTTCCCGAATTCGAGGCCGTGGCATTTCACCTCAAACCCAATGAATTCTCAGATGTGTTCGAGACCGAATATGGCTTTCACTTCGTGCAACTTGTTGAACGACGCGGGGATGAAATCGACGTGCGCCACATCCTTGTAGCTGTACAAAGCGCCCCAACCGATCTGTTAAAAGCAAAAGGGACCCTCGATAGCGTAAAACGCATCCTTCAGACCGATACCCTTAAGTTCTGTGAAGCTGCCGCCAAATATTCAGACGACAAGGATACCAAGAATGCCTGTGGTTTGCTGGTCAACCCCCAGACAGGTACAACCTTGTTTGAGATGGATCTGCTCAGCCAGATCGACCCTTCCATTCTCTTTACCCTCGACAACATGAAACCGGGCGAAATTTCGGACCCTGTGCTGATGCAAACCCGCGACGCGAAACAGGCATACCGTATCCTCTATCTGAAAAAAAGAACCCTTCCGCACAAAGCCAATCTGAGAGAAGATTTCCCTAAAATAGAAGAAGCTGCCCTTGCCCAGAAACAACAAAAGGTGATCAAGGAATGGGTGAACCGCAAACTCAAGACCACCTACGCCAGCATTGCCGAAGATTATATGAGCTGTAAGTTCGAAAACAACTGGGCCCAAACCGTAAACCGGAAATAATTGGGTCGCGTTTTACGAGGCCTCCCGCATTGTAAGCTGGATAAACAGCCTTCGGTTTGTTTGAAGTTTTGATCCGACAAGAAAAATAAGATGAATTATAAAAACGACGTCGAAGCCTTAGATTCCTTTGTTGTAAAGTACAAGGAATTGGGGAGTGAAATCAAAAAGATCATTATCGGTCAGGATGAAGTGGTAAAAGATGTGCTCATTTCCATCTTCAGCCGTGGGCATTGTTTGCTTGTTGGCGTGCCAGGCCTTGCCAAAACCTTGCTGGTGAATACCATCTCGGATGCGCTTGGGTTGAGTTACAGCCGTATCCAGTTTACTCCCGATCTGATGCCTTCGGATATTATCGGCACCGAAATCCTGGACGAGAGCCGTCAGTTTAAATTTATCAAAGGCCCCTTGTTTGCCAACATCATCCTGGCCGATGAAATAAACCGTACCCCGCCTAAAACCCAGGCAGCATTGCTGGAAGCCATGCAGGAACGTGCCGTAACCACTGCCGGTAAACGGTATGAGCTTGGTAAACCGTTCTTTGTACTGGCCACACAAAACCCGATAGAGCAGGAGGGTACCTATCCGCTGCCAGAGGCTCAGCTCGACCGTTTTATGTTCAATGTCTGGCTCGATTATCCAAGCTATGCCGATGAGCTTACCGTGGTAAAAAACACCACCTCCAATTACTCAGCCAACCTCCGCAAGGTTTTAGATGCAGAGGAGATCAACTATTTTCAGGATCTGATCCGTCGTATGCCTATTGCTGATAACGTACTGGAGTTTGCCGTGAAACTGGCCAGCAAGACCCGCCCCAATACCGCATACGCAACCCCCGAAGTCAACAAATTCCTCAGTTGGGGCGCAGGGCCGAGAGCCTCACAGTATCTCGTGCTTGGAGCCAAGACCAATGCCGCAATTCAGGGTAAATATTCGCCTGATATTGAAGATGTAAAGGCAATTGCCCCGGCCATTCTTCGCCACCGAATCGTGCGTAACTACAAGGCCGAAGCAGAAGGCATGAGTGTAGACAGCATTGTAAAAGGCTTGATGGTCTGAGCGTGACATCCTTTGAGAACAACTTCCTGTAATTTTATTTTGCCCGAAAACCGGTATCGGTCTGCTTCTGGTGTTTTCCATTTCGTACTATTTATAGCTGCATCTTTTCAGGTATAGAATTCAGGTATAGAATCTCCAAGCACAATATTTCGTGCACTCCTCCGTTTGAGAATAGTACCCGTGCCCCCGTCATCCCCTTCACATAAAATCTGAGCCATGGAAGCCTCCAACGGATTTTCCGTTCCGACCCCTTGTTCTGTTTCCTGGAACGGGATGCAGGCCGGGAAGGAAGGGCGTTTTTGCAGCCAATGCAGCCAAACGGTGATTGACTTTTCTGAAAAGACTGGGCAGGAAATCGTTTCTTTCCTGGTACTAAACAGCCGGAAGAGGATCTGTGGGCGGTTTAGAAATGACCAGGTCATCGAAAAACAGACCTTCTTCCCAAAATCGCCCCCACTCTGGATGCTTGCGGTTGCTATCTGT
>JABDAO010000156.1 GCA_013289095.1 Bacteroidota bacterium
ATCAAACTATTCGTGGTTGATGATGATGCCCTCTACCTCAAACTGCTGGAAAGCCAGTTTGCCGAAAACCCGTTGATTGATGTAGTGCCTTTTTCCAGCGGAGAGGAATGCCTGAACCAGCTCCACCTCAGGCCCGATATTATTGTGCTCGATTACTTCCTGAACGGAAAAAACAAAGAAGCCCGCGATGGGCTTTCAATTCTGGCAGAAATCAAAAAAACAAACCCCCGTATACAGGTTATCATGCTTTCATCGCATGAGAATGTGGAAATAGCCATGAACTGCATCCGTACCGATGCATTTAATTTTATCGTAAAGAACGAGACTACCTTTATCCGTCTGAAACATACCATCAAACAGATTTTTCATCAGTATTCTAAAGTGAAAGAATTGCTGGTGTGGGATTGGTAGGCTGCAGGACCTGTAGAAGGTTTGGCCGGTATCGGCTTCTGTTTACCGTTCAGTGGAGGCAACAGCACACTCAAGGGCATCTCTGATAACCCTGCTTTATAGACCTGTCTCTCTCCGCCTCAGGCAGAAGGGAATGTTTGGAAGGGGTTATTAGAGATGCCCTTACGTTGGATTTACCACCAAGACACAGCGATTACGGAGAGACGAGGAGGATTCGGGTGACGCTGTGTGCTGACAGCTCAGATCTCAGCTATGATTTTCAATACCTCTTCTTTTGTTTTCCCCAGCTTGAGCTGAAGCCTTAAGAGCATTTCTTCCTGTTTGCCTTCGGCAAGCAATACATCACTTTCGGTGAGTCGTGCAAATTTTTGTTTCAGTTTGCCTTTTGTCTCATTCCAGTGTTCTTTCAATTGAGGCATGTTGTTCATTTTAGCTTGATTGTTTGTGTTCCATCTGCATATACACCGTCATTTACTAACCTATTCCCGGTAGCGTGAGATGCTTGCAGGTGTATCGGGTATTGATTCAAAAGAGCTCCTCCAAAGGCCTTTTTGCTGTTTAGCAAACAGGTCTTTGAAGGATCGTTTGCCCTATTTTATTTCAGTAATTTCAAACTCCACCCTGCGGTTCATTTGTCTTCCGGCCGGATCGTCCTTGCCATTGGTTTGCGTATTCTGGGCAATGGGCATTGTTTTGCCGTACCCCCTGGCCTTCATACGCGAGGCATCAATACCATGGGCAACAAGGTAACTGACCACTGCGCCTGCACGTTGTTCGGAAAGGGTTTGGTTGTAGCTGTCGGTGCCTTTGCTGTCGGTATGACCTGCAATTTCAACTTTCAGGTTGGGGTTGTTTTTCATGAGCTTGATCAGATTGCCGAGTTCAACATCAGACAAGGTACGTAACGTCGACTTGTCGAAATCGAAGAAAATATTATTCAGCACAATTTTCGATCCTACCACGATAGGCGTCATGGAAACGGCGCGGCTTATTTCGTAGTAACTGCTTTGACGCGGTATCTCCATGTTTTCAGAATAAAACAAATGCCCATCAGCCTGATAGGTGATGTTGTAATTGCGGCCGGGAGTAAGGACATACAGAAACTGTCCGGTCTTTGCATTGGTATGATAGATAGCCACCACTGTTCCTGTTTCATTGTCGGTAACCGTAATAGTTACTTTTTTTGCTGGCTTACCTGTTTCATCCACCACCGTACCCTTCATGAGTGTAAGGGGTGTTTCCTTTTTGTCGAAAAAAGTCATCATGTAATTATCTTTTTCACCCAGACCACCTTCGCGAAACGAAGAGAAATAGGCTTTACGGCTATCGGGGCTGAGCACATAAAAGATATCGTCGTCGGGGGTGTTGATAGGATAGCCTACATTCATGGGTTCAGACCAGACCCCGTCTTCGGAGAGCAAACAGGAAAAAATATCAAAGCCGCCCATGGTATTATGGCCATTTGAGCTAAAGGTCAAGGTAACCCCATCGGGGTGAATAAAAGGGGCATCCTCATCATAGGGTGTATTGATGGTAGGCCCCATGTTAACAGCTTTGCCCCAATCGCCCAAAGGAGTGCGTTTGCTGGTATAGAGATCTCTTCCCCCGTAACCGCCTGGCCGATCGCTGGTAAAATAGAGTGTATTGCCATCGGCAGAAATAAAGGCGCTGGGTTCCCAATACTTGGTATTAATATTTTCGTTGAGTTTAACGGGAGTTGACCAGGTATCGCCATCGAGGGTGGTGGTGTAAATATTTCCATCGCCGTTATCGTCTTTGTAGATCAGGATTGTTTGCCCATCGGGAGAAATGCCTACCGAAGCCTCGTTGCCAGGGGTATTGATGGGAGGCCCGATATTTACCGCCTTCGACCAGCCATTCTTTTCGCGGGTGGATGAATAGATGTCTTCGAAATAATTTCCTTCGTCGTCTTTCAGTCCACCAGTTGATTCAGGCCTCCTGGAGGTAAAGAACAGTGTATTCTGATCGGCGGTAAGAACAGGCGAATAGTCGGCATAGATAGAATTGACATTGGCACCCAGGTTTTCGATTTTGCCTTTTACCGGGTTGGCCATCAAGCGCTTTCCGGTCTTGCACATTTCAATAGCCCGGCTTGCTTCAGTCAACTGGGCTTTATCGTTCATTTTGTTATCAGCCATAACCGAAATAAATTGGGTATAGGCATCCACGGCGAGATCAAACTTATAATTGAGGTGATAGGCATCACCAAGCAGTTTATATGAAACAACCGGGGTGTTGCGTTCTTTGTAAGAGCTGCCTTTGTAAGAGGCCGATACACCGGTAACGGCTTTTTCGAGATACGGAATGGCTTCGGCGCGGTGCCGTTTAGAGCTCAGATAACAGACCCCGATTTTGAAATCGAGGTTCTTGTTTTCAGGATCTTCCTTGCTGAGCGCCAAAAACAAGGGCAAGGCTTCAGAATACCCTCCTTTTGAATAGCTCAGCGATTCGGTTTTCCCATCTTTATAAATAGGCCCGAAGATAT
>JABDAO010000157.1 GCA_013289095.1 Bacteroidota bacterium
GTGTGACAAACAATAGATACCTTCGCGTGACACAAAGAAAAAAGGCATGAAAGTCTATTTGCTGGCATTTTTTATCCTGATTACAGGATTTCCCCTGATTTCACAAAATAATCCTTCCGGAGCTCCAGCCGCATCGAAATTTAAAATGCCCAATGTCGGAAGACTCTATGGCAAGGTACTCGATGCCACAAAGACCCCGCTAGCCTATGTATCGGTAGTCTTGCTCAAGGGCGACAGTATCATTTCAGGAAATTTTACAAAAGACAACGGTGAGTTCAGTCTCGATAATCTCCCGTTCGGGCATTTTACGGTAAAAGTGGCCTACCTGGGCTCAAAAACAATCCTGAAACCGGTCACGATCACCATGCAAAATGTGGAACAGGATCTGGGCGATTTTGTGCTCGGGCCCGACGAAACACAGTTAAAAACCGTGGAGATAGAAGGCGAAAAAAGTGCTTCTGAAATGAGCATCGATCGAAAAGTCTTTAACGTCGATAAAAACATTACCAGTAAAGGCGGTACGGCCATGGATGTGATGAAAAACATACCCTCGGTTACGTTGGATGACAACGGGGTCGCACAGCTTCGTCAGAACCCTGCTACGATTTATATCGATGGAAGACCAACCACCCTGACACTCGATCAGATTCCTTCCGACCAGATAGACCGGGTGGAAGTCATCACCAACCCTTCGGCCAAATTCGAAGCTACGGCAACAGGCGGGATCATCAATATTGTGATGAAGGCCAACAACAAACCGGGGTATAATGGCATTGTCACAGGCGGAATCGGCACGAACGATCGGTACAACGGTACGGTGATGCTCAATATCCGCCAAAAACCCTGGGGGTTTTCGGTCGTCTATAACTACAATGCCAATGATAACCCGGTATTGGGCTATACAAACAGAACGACGCTTTCGAACGGGCAACCAACCGCGTACCTGAATTCGTACGACAATACCAATTTCAGAAAGACCTTTCAAATGGGTTCGGCAACGCTCGATTATTCGGTCAACAACCGCAACACCATTACCCTGGCCGAAAATATGGTGATCGGAGAATTCAACACCAGCGATCACGAGACATTCAACTTCAATGAGGTCAACAACCCGGCAGTGAACTATTACGGCAACCGCGTGACCGATGCCAGCGCACAGTTCCAAAATTTTACCACCAAGCTTCTTTATAAAAAAACATTCCCCAAAAAGGGAAAGGAGTTTACGGCTGATATCGACTACAACACACTCATCGCACAAAGCCCCAGCAACTACAATACCGAGACATTCGCCCCTACCAATATATTACTGGCCGACAACCCGGCCTTGCAAAACAATACCGGGAGCAGCATCAGCGAGATGTACACCTTCCAGGCCGACTTTACCAACCCCATCAACGACAGTACAAAGATTGAGATGGGTGTACGTTCAAATTACAGACCCTCGGTTCAGTACCTCGATGTAACCGAATACAATTATGGCAGCCATACAAACCAGGCCGATACGCTTCTTTCTTCGCATTACAAGATTGTGGACCTGGTGAATGCCTGTTATGTGAACTACAGCACACGCTGGAAACGGCTTGATTTTATGCTGGGTCTGCGTTTCGAAGATTCGTATTATCAGGGTATCAATACCGACAAAAACATTTCGTATGCCTATCAGTATCCAACCGGAACAGACAACCTGATGAATTCGCTTTTTCCGAGCATCTTCGTCAGCAAAACGCTCAACAGCAAACAACAGTTTCAATTCAACATTTCCCGAAAATTGAACCGCCCGAATTACCGGCAGATGATGCCCTTTATCATGTTCAGCGACAAGAACGATTATCAGATCGGGAACCCCAACCTGACCCCGGAATTCATCACCATGGCCGAACTGAACTATTCCCAGGTACTCAACAAAGGAAATTTTCTGTTCAGTTTGTTTTACCGCAACACCACAAATCCGCTCACTTCATACGCCTATGCTGATCCTGTTGATCCTTCCATCCTGATTACCACAACCATCAACGGCACACAAAGCAATACAGGCGGGGTTGACTTTACACTGAAATATGAATTGTTTAAGAATTTTGAAGCTACCTGGAACACCAATCTCTTTTACACCGTCATTGATGCCTCCTTCGGGAACACGAGCATCAGCAACCAGGGGTTCAATTATACCACCAAGCTGAATTTCGTGTATCACTTCCCCAAGAGCTTTAATTTCCAGGTTTCGGGCAATTATGAATCACCCAAGGTCATTCCTCAGGGTACCACCAACGCCATTTATTTTGCTGATTGCGGGCTGAGCAAGGACTATCACAAATTCCTAATTTTTACCCTGAGCGTAAGCGATATCTTCAACACCAAGACCCGCGGCACCTACCTGGCCACCGATACCTATACCCAGGAAACCCTCACCCGCAAAGAAGTGAGGTATGTTAAGTTTACCGTCACGCTCCGGTTTGGGAAGGCCGATGCATCGATCTTCAAACGCAAGCCTCCGACACAACAACAATCGGATGACGGGGGAATCTTCTAACATGTGCAACGAAAACAGGAAGGATGATGTATCCACCCAAACACCACCAGGAATACAAGTTTGAATCTGTTGTAAGCGCCATTCAGCAATTCCCGCTTGCCACGCTGATTACTGCCGATGGACAGGAATGTCTGACCACCCACGTACCCCTGATCTACAAAGCCGATGGTTCGGAATACGGGAAACTGTTTGGGCATCTGGATAAAAACAACCCTCAGGTTCCTTATCTGGATAACCGGAAAGTATTTGTCATTTTTCACGGGCCCAATACGTATATTTCTCCGAATACCTATGGAACAACCCAGC
>JABDAO010000158.1 GCA_013289095.1 Bacteroidota bacterium
AAAGCAATTTCACGCAATCGCCCAATTTCACGCATGGTATATGGTGAGTTGTGTTGGGTGATGATGTATATTTTATTGTTGCCATTGTTGGTATATCGGATGAAGCGCTCTTCATTAAGCTCAGCGACGAGAATAGCTCGTTCAATGGGTTCAATAATCGCTTGCATACTGATTTTCATTTCCTGTTGATCTTTCAAACGAGTGTTCATTTTCTATTAGCCTACAAAAGGCAAAGGCTGACCGGATTCCCCCATCCGGTATACATGCTGCTTGATTTTTTCTGCCAAGATGTGATCATTCTCACGATTAGAAAGACGTGCAGAAATGATTGGTTCTCCAAATATAAGAGTTATTGTCTTGTTGCGTTGAATAAACGTTTCATTTACCAAAAAGAGCATCTCAATATTCGCTTTGATACCCAGAAGCTTCCTGAAATTTCCAAGGTTATAAAAAAAACCCGAATTACGGCCTGAAATATAAGTAGGGATAATCAATCTGTTGGTTCTTTTTGCCTTTGTAACGAAACTTTTTTTCCATTCCAGGTCCCTGACTTGGCCCCATTTTCTTCTCGACACGAGACCTGCAGGAAATATTAAAATAAGGTTATCTGAGGCATAGAGCGTTTCCATTTCCCGAAGGATGACCACCGGATTTTTCCCATGCTTATTTACCGGAACGAATACTCCATTCAGGTTTTCCAGGTTCATCAGGATGTCGTTTACGAGAAATTTGATGTCTGTCCGCCTCCTGGCAACAGTTGTGATCAACGCCAGTGCATCTACACTCCCGATTGGATGATTTGATACGAGTATCACGGGGCCAGTTCTCGGGATATTCTCAAGGCCCTGGTATTCGACGGCAATACCGAAATAATCAAGAATTTTCTGTGCAAATGCAACGTCCCGGAGATCCCTGTTTTTTGACAGAAAATCATTCATCTCCGCTTCGTGGATCGTACGTTTGAGCCAACTGAAAACAAAGCCAGGCAGCAACCTATACATTCCGGGGTTCTTGGATCTGAACACACTTTCAATGTCGATTTTCTTTTGAACCACCTCCTTGTTCATTTCACCAAAAATAGGAAATAACGGGTCAGTGGCAAAAGTTGTGGAGCAAAGAGTGCCTGAGCCGTGCCTTGTGAGCTAAAGTAGTTGCTTCAGGAGGCAAAGCATTGTACTAGCGCCCAAACCTGAGGCGTAAATAGAATATGAGCGCTAAACTCTCAGTCCAGGTTACGGCAGGTCCTATTTCAGCTGCAATTGGTCGTGTTTCGGGTGCAACATGACGTATTTCAGTTGCAACACAATGTGTCGCAACTGAAATGCAACGTATTCTCACTTTTAAGGATATTTTACTTGTAATCAATAGGTTGGAAGAATCAACACAAGATATGGGGTCTGGGATGAGGTACTTCAGGCAAGCTAAGAATAGGCTAAACGCCCAGATAATAGAGCTATGCAAACTTCACCCAGTAGGTTTGCTTCCCAGAAGAGGATGTTTACTCAAACTGATCTCATTCCGTTTATCAGAAGACATGAAAGCACTTACGGCGCATTGATTGCCCTCGAATAATTTTTTTCCATCCGCTCGTCTTTCATTTCCCACCGCGCATGTTTGTAAGTCGTTTTAGACATGCTAAAGCCCTATTCGTACTCGCATTTCGCCCAATCTAAGTCCAAAACAGCCCTCAAAACAGCCTCATTCACACAAAGTTATCAACAGTTGTGGTAGAATGTGGTAAAAGGTGGGATTAATTTTAATAATTTTACATCAGTTAAGAATTAAACGAAATGGCTGAACTTTTTGGGTCATATGAATGCACGGTTGATGCGAAAGGAAGAGCGATGCTTCCGGTTGCATTCAAGAAGGCCCTGCAGGCTGATCTGGAAAAAGGGTTTGTTTTAAAGCGAAGCATATTTGGCACCTGTCTGGAATTGTATGCCGTTGACGACTGGAAGAAGCAGATGAAGGATATCAATAAGCTGAATCGTTTCAAGAAGGAAAATATGGAGTTTATCAGAGCCTTCACAGCCGGATTGAAGTCGATCGAGGTAGATGCCACCGGTCGCTTGCTGTTGCCAAAGGATCTGATGCTGTTTGCCTCCATTTCCAAAGACATCGTGATGAATGTTACCAATAACAACATCATCGAAATCTGGGATAAGACAAAATACGAAGAAGCGGTGAATCTGGATAGCGGTTATGTGGAAGGTCTGGCCGAACGAGTCATGGGAGCCATGGGAAATAAGACCGGTGATGACGAATTATCATAATCCTGTTCTTTTAAATGATTGTATAGAAGGGTTGAATATTAACCCGGATGGAATTTATGTGGACGTGACCTTCGGCGGCGGCGGGCATTCCCGCGAGATTCTGAAACACCTTCAGAAGGGCAGGCTGATTGCTTTTGATCAGGATGAGGATGCTGTTCGTAATTCAATAAACGACCCGCGCTTTACCCTTGTTCAGCAAAATTTCAGGTATATAAAAAATTTTCTGAGGCTGCACAAGGGAATTCCTGTTGATGGGATTCTGGCGGATCTCGGTGTTTCCTCACACCAATTTGATGTTCCGGATCGGGGGTTTTCAACCCGATTTGAGGCAAACCTGGATATGAGGATGGATGCCAAGAGTGACCAGACAGCTGCCGACATTCTTAATACCTATCCTGAGCGTGAACTGGCGGCAATGTTTAGGGATTATGGAGAGATTGAAAATGCCGGAAAGCTTGCCTGGACTGTAATAGGAGGGCGGAATGAAAAGGCAGTCAGAACGGTTACAGAATTCAGGGAGTTGGTTGC
>JABDAO010000159.1 GCA_013289095.1 Bacteroidota bacterium
TACTTGCCCAGATATTTAAACCAATCCTTGGTAGCCTCGGCAATAGAAGCAGGATCCCAGAGCGGGGCTTCCCTCCAGTAATCAATATGGTCGAGCATGATCTGCACCCCTTCTTCGAGCGATACCTTGGGTTTCCAATGAAGAATGGTGTTGATGCGTTTTGTATCGGCAAAGGTGCAATCAGGCTCTCCGGGACGTTTGGGGATATAGGTGATTTCGCCTCCCAGCAATGAAACCAGTTTGTTGATGCTGTAGGTATTTCCGCTTCCCACATTGAAGATCTGGCCTGAAACGTCATCGCGTTTTACGGCTGTTACACAGGCATCCACAATATCGGTCACAAAGGTAAAGTCGCGGGTTTGGTTGCCATCGCCTACCACGGTATAGGGTTTGTTGTTGAGTTTTTGGGCCAGGAATACGCCAAACACCGCCCCGTAGGTTCCGGAAGTACGCGCACGGGGCCCGTATACGTTAAAGAAACGCATGCAGGTGATGTTCATCTTGTAGATCTGTTGCCAGTACAAAGCATACTCTTCGCCCAGGTATTTGGTTACGGCGTATGGATATTGGCAGCGGATATCTGCTGTCTCGGGTGTCGGAAACTGTTCGGGTATGCCGTAACAAGAAGAAGAAGCCGAATAGATGATGCGTTTCACCCCATGCTTACGGCAGGCTTCCAACACACTGATGGTGCCGTTTACATTCGAGTTGTGGTACTGCATTGGTTTTTCGATGGAAGGCACAATATCGGCCAGGGCTGCGAGGTGAAAAACCCAGTCTATGCCGTTGAACAGATCGGATATGGTATCGTGTTGGGAGATATCCTGAATATGCAGCGTGAGCTTTGGGTTACCCTTGTGGTGCTCAAGGTTACGGATGCTGCCCGAACTGAGGTTATCGATTACCAGGACTTCATGCCCTTCGGCCAATAGCCTGTCTACTGTATGGCTGCCGATAAAACCGCAGCCTCCTGTTACAAGTGTTTTCATTTGAATGTTTGTGTTAGGTTATCTTGTGTTAAATAGAACGCAGATTGATATGATGATTATGAGAAAGTATGATCATAACTATCATATCAATCTGCGTTCTATCACTACACGGATTGTGATGATAAGCTGCGTGCCTTTATCTGAATATCAAATGTTTTATTCGGCACAAAAGGTTCCGGGAAACTGCTTTTGAAAGAACCGTTCATGTAGATGCCGCAGAGCGAATTGGAGATGCGGTAGATCTTGCGCCGGTGTTCATCGCTGGGGGCTCCGTCTAGCACTCCGGCCAGGACTTCCCAATTGCTGAGTTCCTCAAGCCCCTTTCCTATATCGTGCCAGACCAGGATGGAGTTTTCATCCTTTAAAAGCTTAAAGGCATTCTTTGTGTCAATCTTCACGCCCTCATATTTGTGATCTGCATCCACGAAAACCAAATCAAACGTTTTTTCCAGCTTGCTGAAATCATAGGTCTGTGAGTTGTGTTCGATGTGATGTACATTGCTCAATCCTTTTGAAAACATACGGCTTACCTTGATCGAGTTTTCGCCAATGCCGAAGGCCCTCATTTCCTTTTCGGAAAAACTGATGGAGTAGCACTCCTTTGCCACTCTGGCTACGTTCGAGATGCTCTCTCCCCTCCAGGTGCCAAATTCCAGGTAACGGGCATTTTCAAAACGTTTGGCAAGCAGTTTCAGGATCGTGATATCGGTGATTCGCGAAGTGCCTTCGAGAAAGGTATAGTTCTCGATGGTTTCATTCAGGTCGGGAAAAAGTTCCAGGATGTCGATGGTAGGGAGTCCTTTGGGGAGCCCGAACTTCTGGCTCACCATGTTTTTGCTTTTTGTCACCACCGTAAAGTTGTAGAGATTCTTCATCACTTCCGACGTATTGGTAAAACACAGTCTGAGAAATGGGAAAAGCAGTCCAATATTCTTCATTATTTTCTTATTTTCTTGATCATTGATTTAACGACCCCGCCGGTCAGCGTATCGATGTCTTCGGCCAGTTGTTTCTTTTTCATTTCCGCTGTTTGTTCCTGCGATGCTTTTACAGCAGGGTCGATCTTGCGCCACAAACGCGGAATGCCGTGGATGTCTCCATCCAGCACCAGATGGGGCTGGAACTCCAGTACAAAACCGTTCTCAGCCAGGAACGCGCCCACGTCCATCTTGCCTGCGGGTTTCCAGATGCTGGCATGGTCGCGGATATAGATCATTCCGCCCGGTTTGAGGGCCCTGTGAAATTCCTTCATCATAGTGCTGATGAGTTTTGAGTTCAGTTCTGGAAGCACCTGTACAAACATGACCAGGTCGAAGGTGTTGTCGGGCAACAGATCATAACGCCAGGTAGGTAGGTGATAGATCCCTTTTTTAGCAGGATCGATTTTAAAGGCGGCAGGATCCTCGATATAGTCGTACAACGGTTTGTCGAGTTGTTGATAATAAAGGTTCTGAAGACAGTAGGAGTTGGGTATGGCATCCATCCCCACAAAAATTCCGTCCTGCACATTGCTGGTCCATAGGTTTGCCTGCCTGCCGTAACCTGCGCCAAAGTCAATCACGTTTCGGATACGGTACCGTTCCGGAACGGGATAGAGGTTTGGTAAAATAAAGTCGTGTGCGTTGTTAATCCCGATGTTCTGACGGTAGTTTTTATAATCGAAATTGAGCGATAGTTTCGAGAGAATCTGTTTGTCGTTTTCGAGACTTTGATCTACGAGGGGTTGGGTGAGGGCAGAAGGCAGATAGTCGGTGTATTTTTCCATGAACCAGTTCATCCACTTGGTCAGATC
>JABDAO010000160.1 GCA_013289095.1 Bacteroidota bacterium
TTAAAGCAGTATCATCAAATCCGGCGAAAGATAGCCAGGCAGCCGGGGTGTTTCAAAATCATCTTTGGGCTCATTATTCGACTTCGCTCCACGTCGCCGAGCCCGAAAATGGCACTGTCAGGCTACTTAAAGTGCCTGAATATAGGCTTTTGCAAGAAAAAAGGAAGTGAGGATATTTTTTTCGGGGAAGTAACCGGTAGAAAATTCGTTACTTCCCGGGATGAGGATAATTCTGGTTAGTTCTGGCGACAGCGAAGAAGGAGTATAGAAAACAGTTTGCAATACCAGGATGGGCGTTGATGTAATGCAGCTATCAGCTGAGGCAGAACCAATTCTACCGTACCCTTGTAAACAAGCGCTCCCACCTCCATCGTTTGTTCTCTTTGTCAACCGAAGCCAATATCAAAACAGCCTTGCCTACGATATGATCTTCGGGTACAAAACCCCAGTAACGGCTGTCTTGCGAGTAGTGGCGGTTATCGCCCATCATGAAATAGTAATTCATTTTAAAGGTATAGGTGGTAGCCAGTTTGCCGTTGATGAACACCGAATCATGACCGGTTTCGAGTTTGTTGTGTTCGTAATCGCGTATGATCTTTCCGTAGAGAGGAAGGGAGTCGGCATTGAGGTGCACGGTCATGCCCCGCCGGGGTATACGAAACGGGCCGAAATTGTCGAGATTCCATTTAAAAGGTTTTGAAAACGGAAAAAGGGCATCGTCTTTCTGTTTAACGGTTGGGATGTTTTGAACGACCGAGAGCACATGTTTCCACGTGCGGACCGAATCGGCAGCCTGTGGGGTCATCTCTATCAGGTAATGACCAGAGACGGGTATACTGTTGATGTCAGATACCTGTAGTTTGTGCAGTTCGGCCATGTCCAGACCCGATGTGTCGGTACGTACCACATACTCGGTTTCGGCATGTGCGGGCAGAGGTATTTCCTGACCGTTGATGTATACCCCGGCGCTTCGCAGCTCAAACGTATCCCCGCAACGGCCCATGCAGCGTTTGATATAATAGGTGCGCTCATCCACCGGAAAACCTTGTTCGTCGGGTTCGGCGGGAGCATTGAAAACGATCACGTCGTTTATCTTTATTTCCGAAAAACCGGGAGTGCGCAGATACGGAAGACTGATCCAGTCGAGATACGATTTGAGGTGTTCAGTCAAACGCTGATGAAAAAATGGGACAGAGAGCGGTGTTTGAGGTACACGCGCTCCGTAGTGTAATTTGCTTACAATGATATAGTCGCCCTGAAGGAGCGATTTTTCCATGGAGGAAGACGGGATTGTAAATGCTTCGAAAAAAAAAGTGCGAAAAATCATGACTGCAATAAAGGCGAACAGCAAGGCTTCTGTCCATTCCCAAAGCCGCGACTTTTTTCTTTTCCCATATTTAGGAAGAGCTGCGACAGGGGGGATGAGGGGTTCTTCTTTCAAGCGGTTGTTCTGAATTGTTCAATCATGACGTTAGCTACCGGGCAACCATTCTGTCAGGCGCTAAAAGGGCTGACCCGAAACAATTGCTAAAAAAAATGGGATCGTAAAAAGAACGTCTAATCTAAATATAACGATAATTTATGGAAACCCATGCAGATGTCATTCATTAATTTGAATCATCCAGGGCCAGGCTGATACTTTTGACGATTACAGTACACGCAAACCTGATTTCCGCTTCATTGATGGTAAGCGGTGGGGCCAGACGGAGGGAAGAACTGTTGAACAAAAACCAATCGGTGATGACACCTTGCTGAAGACAGTTAAGCATGACTTGAAGCGCGAATGCTTCATTTGCAAACTGCAAGGCAAGCAACAAACCGCTGTGACGGATTTCGAGGATTGACTCGTGTTTTAAAAGCGACAAGAAGAGTTGTGTTTTTGCCGCAACACCCGCACACAGCCGTTCAGATTCAATCACCTCGAGCGAAGCCAAACCGGCAGCACACGAAACCGGATGCCCTCCAAACGTGGTGATATGGCCAAGTACCGGGTCGTGGCTCAGCTGTTTCATCCGTTCTGCCGATGAAATAAAGGCGCCCAGGGGCATGCCGCCTCCAAGCCCCTTTGCACAAAGCAGCATATCGGGGATCACTCCATACTGTTCAAATGCAAACAAGGAACCCGTACGCCCAAAACCGGTTTGAATCTCATCAAACACCAGCAAGGCCCCTGTTTCTGAACAGCGTTTTCGCAGGGCATGTATAAATTCATGGGATCCCGGTATGACACCGGCTTCGCCTTGAACAGGTTCGGCAAAGACAGCGGCCGTCTGCCGAGTGATTTGTTGGAGCGATGAAATACTGTTGAAGTCAAGGAAGCCGGTACCAGGCAATAAGGGGCGGAAGGCCTGTTTGAAAAACTCATTGCCCATAATACTGAGGGCTCCCTGGGTGCTGCCGTGATAATCGTTTTTAAAAGCCAGGATATGGGTGCGCCCGGTGATGCGTTTGGCGAGCTTCATGGCTCCTTCTACCGCTTCAGCACCCGAGTTGGTAAAATAAACCATATCGAGCGATGCGGGAAGCATGCCTGTAAGCTTCTTTGCAAAATGCACCTGTGGACTTTGAACATGCTCGCCATACACCATCGTATGCAGGTATTTATCCACCTGTCTGTGGATGGCCTCAACCACATGGGGGTGACGGTGACCGGTATTGCTCACCGAGATGCCCGAAATAAGGTCCAGATACTTATGGCCCTGAACGGTGTAGATCCAGGATCCTTCGGCCCGTTC
>JABDAO010000161.1 GCA_013289095.1 Bacteroidota bacterium
TCCTGAAAAAAAACAGCCTGAAATCGCCGGTTGCAGGCTATATCCAACTGATAGAGGCAAGCCTGGGGGATGCCGTTACGGGCAACAACGAACTTTTCCAACTGAAAACCAGGGAAGCCTCGGCCATGGATAACCACGCATCCGCTACCGATTCGGCTTTCCGTTTTTCGGGCCTCATCAGGGTCAGGTCATCCCAGGACGGGATCATCAGCACACTCAACCGCCATACAGGCGATTATGTACTGGAAGGTGATGAGCTCTGTATCGTATCCGACAAGAGCAGCTTTGTGTTTCTGCTCGATGTGCCTTATGAACTGCATGAGCTGATCAAGGAAGGCCATGCCTGCGAAATTGTGCTCCCCGACAAACAGACTGTTGCCGGCATCATCCTTTCACGCCTTCCTGCAATGGATGTAGCCTCTCAAACCGAAAGTTACCTCATCAAACCAGCAGGAAGCATTTCGCTTCCCGAAAATCTCATCGCCCGGATCCGCGTGGTGAAGGAAAAGAAAGAACAGGCAACGACATTGCCCAAGTCGGCCATCCTGTCGAACGAAACACAGACTGAATTTTGGGTGATGAAACTACTGAACGATTCGGTGGCTGTAAAAGTACCTGTTACAAGAGGCATTGAAACCTCCGACCGAACGGAGATCACAGCCCCTGTCTTCGCCCCAGCCGACCGGATCCTGATCAGCGGCAATTACGGACTGGCAGATACGGCAAAGGTGCTCATCAACACCGGGAAACACTGAGTATGAAAAATATGTTCACCGCTCATTATTCTGGGCGGGGCGTTTGCATACAGCCGTATGCAGACTTCCCTCTTTCCTGAAATCACCTTCCCGAAAATAAAACTCATTGCCGACAACGGCGAACAGCCTGTGGAGAAGATGATGGTGACGGTCACCAAACCGTTGGAGACCGCGCTGAAACAGGTAACCAATGTGCGCCTGATACGCAGCTCTACCAGTCGCGGAAGCTGCGAAATATCTGCTTTTCTGAATTCCAGCGCCGATGTAAACCTCTGCCAGCAGCAAATGGAAAGCCGTGTGAACGAGATACGCAATACGCTCCCTCCTTCCACCTCCATCACCATCGAAAAGATGAACCCCTCGCTCCTGCCCGTCATGGGGTTTACGGTAGAGAGCGCTGAAAAAAGCCAGATCGAGCTGAAGCTGCTTGCCAATACGGTCATCAAACCCTTTCTTTCACAGGTCGAAGGCGTTTCGCTTGTGCGGGTGGTAGGCGGCAAAACCAAGGAATATTGGGTTGAACTGAACCCCGAAAAGATGAGTTCCTTTGGCATCACCCCAGCGCTGATTTCGGTAGCGCTTACCGGCGCCAATTTCATCAACTCCAACGGCTATTCATCCGATTACCGCAGGCTCTATCTGAACATTACCGATGCCGCGCTTTACAACATCAGCGATATCGAAAACGTAGTCATCAAAAACGATGGAAAAAGAATTATCCTCCTCAAAGAAATTGCCCATGTAAACGTACGCGAAAAAGTGGAGTACATACGCATCAATGCTAACGGGAAAGATGCCGTACTCATCACTGTTCAGAAACAGCCCCAGGCCAATCTGATAGCACTATCCAACAACATCCGTGAAAAGCTGAACACGTTAAAAACACGATTGCCAAAAAACGTTTTCATCAAACCCTATTACAACCAAAGCGATTTTGTCAATACCTCCATCACCAGCGTGAACGACAGTTTGTGGATGGGTTTGTTGCTGGCCATCATCGTAGCCATCCTTTTTCTTCGCTCGTTCAGGGCGAGCCTTACCATACTCATCACCGTACCGGTAACCCTGGCGCTCAGCATCCTGGTGTTGTATGCCACCGGCGCCACATTCAATATTATGACCCTGGGCGCTATAGCGGCCTCCATCGGGCTTATCATTGATGATGCCATTGTAGTTGTAGAACAGATACACCGTACACGCGAAGAAAACCCGAATGATCAGGCCGCTTTGCTGGTCCAAAAATCGATGCGTTATCTGTTCCCGGCCATGGCAGGATCTACCCTGAGCACGGTTGTCATTTTTGTTCCCTTTGTGTTGATGACCGGTGTGGCAGGTTCTTATTTCAAGGTGCTTACCAATACCATGATCCTGACATTGCTTTGTTCGTTCTTTGTAACCTGGATCGGATTGCCTGTACTCTACCTGCTGTTTCCGATCAAAAAAACAACCGCTCCTTCCCTCCCCGCTGCACTCCTTCCTTCAAGACGCTGGATCTCCTTTGTGCTGCGTTGGCCGGTAATTGCGTTTTCCATTGTGTTGTTGCTGATCGGATCGATGATCTATGTCTATCCCCGGCTGGAAACAGGTTTCCTTCCCGAAGTGCTGGATTATAAATCGCCCCCCGGCACTTCGCTCGACGAGACCGACAGGATGATGCGCGAGGTGGAAAAACTCCTGGTAAAGGTACCCGAGGTGGAAGAATATTCGCGCCGTACAGGTACCGAGATGGGTTTTTTTATCACCGAACCAAACAAAGGCGACTATCTCATCCAGTTAAAAAAAGACAGAAAACGATCGACCGACCAGGTAATAGACGATATACGCAAACAGGTGGAGGCCTCTCAACCAGCCCTGAAGGTAGATTTCGGGCAAGTGATGATGGACATGCTGGGCGACCTCATGAGCTCTGTTCAACCCATAGAGATCAAGGTTTTCGGAAAAGATAAAAACCGGTTGAACGAACTTGCCCGCGAGGTGGC
>JABDAO010000162.1 GCA_013289095.1 Bacteroidota bacterium
TGCTTTCCGGTTACGATTTCTGAAAAGGAGTTTTCGGGCGTTGATTTTAAGGTTTCCAGGGTATGCGTTCGTGTATGTGCCCCGATGATGTGGCCGGCATGCAGCAGTGAGCTGAGCTGATCCCAGTTCATTGCCTGGAAATCTTCGGGCAGGGAGTCGATTTCGGGCAGGACCACGGGTCGGATGTTTCGCAGAAAGAAATGCTTTTGTTGATCCACAGGCATATCAATAAAGTCGGGAATGACAAAAAAAATCCCTTTGATATTTTCCTCATACAAAATCGTTGCGGCGTGCAGGTTATTCAGGATGCCATCGTCGAACGTCAACAAGATCCAAGGCTTCGAGGATTGTAAGGACCCATTGAAGTATGCATCCAGCTGATGTGGGTTGAGGAATGCGTACTGGTTTTTGAAGTAACGGATTTGCTTTTTGAATTCTGAGATAAACTTAAGTTGTGTGCCGTGGTAGTTAATAACCAGCAATTCCATCCCGCGAGACCTTGCGCCGCCGAACAGATGTTGTACTCTGCCGATCAGCTGTTTGATCAGGTGATTCCGGTTATGAATAGTTGTTTGGAATTTCATATTACCAGGTATCGATATCACTCCGGTATAGTTCCCATCGTGTAGGATCAAGAAGCAACTCAGGGGTTGAAAAGGGTTTTACAATAAACGAGATTCGACGGTCAATGGTTTTAAATCCAGCCTCTGCGAAGTGCCCTGACAAACCATTTTTACATTGGCTGTTGGAGGCAAAAGAGACCAGTGAAATAATGCCTGTGCTCCGAGCTTTATGACAGAGGGAGTTGATGCCGTTGCGGAGGAATACAGGATCCCCGGAGTTTGTTTCGATATTGCCGAGCACAAGCTCTTTAAGCACCCGCTTCCTCACCTGGATTTTCATTTGGAAACTCATCTCTTTTGAACCTTCAGCATAGCTATATCCATAATATTCTGTCGGCTTCATATAGTGGTTCCTCCAGTCTGTAAATTCAGGGTCATTACTCAGCCTCCACAAAGCCGATGGCTGCCTGGTTTGATAGGTTAATGGAGCGAAGGGAAGCTTGTGACAAACTATTTGTTTGTTGAGCGATCGCAGAATAGAAACAGGGTTGATGAATCTTACCTGCCAGTGGAGGTTTAATATGTTTTTCCACCCATCTCGTATAAAGCTGTTCCGTGATGCATCAACCGGAAAACCCATCATAAAATCAATACCCTGTTGATGTCTGTTTTCTTCCACAAAATTAAGGAGGGTTCGAAAAACACCTTTCCCTCTATGCTCGGGATGAACCAAAGAATTGCCACTCTGATAGGAGTTAAATACCTTACCTTCATAAACATAAGGCCAGTAAAAAAGTGACTGGAAACCAGTAACTGTTCTGTTTTCCAGCGCAACAATACGTATACATTTCCGGAGTTGGTAAGGATGTGTATAAAAATCAGCCATGAGGTCCGAAAGCCTTTCTTTCTGCCAGCCATATTCAGCCAGAAACATCCGTTCCACTTGATCCTTCATCCATTCCTCGTAATATACTACCTGCGTGTTCATTTTAGCTTGTCTGCTCGTGAGCCATAAGCTCTGATTCAACTTGAGATGGATAATGCATCTTGTCTTGGCTGCATTTCAAAGATAGAAATATTTAGTGCATCCAATTTGCTTTTGGCAGGTTGATAGCATGAGAAAAACTTGATCATTAGCATTTCATTTGACCCGCTGAGGCAATGAGTCACCCAGATCAAGTAAGGATCTCTGTGCTGTGGTTTAGTCTTGGAGCAATCAAACTTGAAAACAGATTTAGCCTGTATCATGACAAAGCGAGTTAACCTCATGAATAAACCCAGGAACAGGATAGCGTCCGGTTTTGAGAGGACTTTCAGACAGCCCTTGAGACCGGTTTAAGATGAATGACTCACTTTATGAATTTTTGTTGGCAAATAGCGGTCGTGTGCTTGCATTTTAGTTCAAATACACTTAAAATGAGGGCTAAAAGCTCAGTTTTGTTTTGTTTTTATGCTGTTTTTATTAAATTTTCATTCCTTTTTAACCCGGGTCCGGGTGATTTATCGGCCAGGTCTTCGTTGATTTTAGGAATTCAGAGACCGGGAGTAGAGTGTCAGGAAGCAAGACGACTTGATGAATCCCGATTGAGGTAGGCGCGATTGCCGAACGAAACTGTTTTTGAATCTGTTTGTTGAGACCTTTGAGTTTGACCGCTGCTTCTGAACTGTCAACACCTTCCATATCGAGCTAATTTTGTATTTTTGATCCCTATATCCATTGAGGACCATGATCCGTAAAGCCGTTGAACATTTTATAATGCAAGCCAGAAATCTCCGGGTTGCAGTGATCGGAGAAACGATTATCGATGAATTTGTACCGGTTCAGTATGAAGGACATTCCATCAAATCTGCTTGCCCGGTTTACAAACTTTCTGCTTCTGAAAGAAATGTACAGCAGGGTGGAGCTGCTGCGATAGCAGGGCATTTGCAGGATTTTGTAAAATCAGTAAAACTTATCACCAACACGGGTGGGGAGATTGTAAAGACACGTTACGTGGATAGCTTTGATCAAAAAAAACATGTCGAAATAAATAAATTTGACGAGACCGGTTTTCAGGAATTTGCTGTGAACACCGGCGAGTATGATGTCTGCATTGTGGCTGATTTTGGACACGGGTTTTGTGATAAACTCCGAATCA
>JABDAO010000163.1 GCA_013289095.1 Bacteroidota bacterium
TAAACATGTCGGGAAGCTTGGGGAACATGTCGGGAAGCTAAGGGAACGTGTCGGGAACCTCGGGGAGCATGTCGGGAACCTAAGGGAACATGTCGGGAACTTCCGGAAAACGTGTCTCTGGCTGGACCAACATGCAGCAGTCGTTCGATCTCTGCCCCCCGGCTTTTGACATTGACCCAGATTCCTACATCGGAAGAGTGGTCGGCTAACTACCTGGTTCTGGCCAAGCAACCATTCGGATTTTTTTTCGGCAGACAGCGCCAGGCCCCTTATACGCAGGAATGATCCCCTGATGGGTACCACTATTGGTTAGCGGGTGTTCGCAATTGAATGCCCAGACCTTGTTTTGCCCAAAGGCAAGGATGCTCCGGGATGAACAAGGCTTCGAAAACATACAGGCTGACTTGGTGATCTGGTGATCCCTGGGATCTATTTTGGGAGTGTTTGTTACCAAAGCGTGTTATGGTAGATAAGCAGGTTATCCAGTCACTGTTTTTCAGTGAAAGCGCACTTTTATCAACTATGGAAGAAAACAAAGAACGGATTAAAGAATTTTATGACGTGTATGCCAACAAGCTATTGGCCTATACCCGTAAAAACTACCGGATTAATGAAGATGATGTCTGGACCGTGGTGTACAAAACCATTTACAGAATGGCCGCTGTATCGCACAAGTACACCTTTGAGACCCCAGGCAAACAAAACGCATTTGTATTTAAGACGCATATCAATTACCTGCGAAACTATTTCAGGGACAACAAATCGTTCGAATCCAACCACCTGGAGGTTGAGCTTTACGACTACCCCGAAACAAACAGTGACGAGCAAATCCAGCCAGTAAACCCTGTCATGGTGATCATGCAACAGGAACTCGACAAGTTAGAGGATTGGCAACGGATACTCTTGCTCATGCGAGGACAGGATATGCCTTACAGTGAAATTGCGGCATTTGTGAACAAACCTGAAAAACAATTGAAAGTATATTATGGCCGCCTGAAACAACACCTTTTAGAAATTGTAAATGCCCAATTAACTGCCTTAAAATTGGAAGTCAATGAAAAATAAGCATACAGATCCGCTTTCCGGAAAAGACCTCGATAACCTGCTCAACGAGTCATTTCTAAACCTGGATTTTAAAGATCCCCAAAACACACAACTCATGGAATCTATCGCCCATTATACGATGGCTGCAACTCCGGCTACGCCATCAGCCAAATCGAAAACCCTATTCACCAAGCTCCTCCTCTCCTTGCTGACCCTGGGGATAATCGGAATTGCAGCTTTTTTACTGACGAAGAAAAACCCGGTTCCTGCGGTGAATACAGCCCCTGTCAGTTTAGTAAAGCCGGTTGTATCGGATACGGTCGAGCCTTCTGAAACTGGATCACGATCAACCCTGGCGACACAAAAAGCAACCGGAAGCAACCCTGCGCTTGAGAAGACCAACCCGTTGGAATACCCGATGCCCTATGCTGCCGAAAAAGAAACGCCGGAACAGCCGGAAGAGGTTGAAGCTGTCGCAAAACCGATATCCATAGCAGATAAACGGATCGGAAATAATGATTATGTATTTCCGGTGCTGACAGAAAAAGAAATGAAGACAAATGAAAAAGAAAAACGAAGAATGGGCAAAATGGCGGCACGCCTGGGCAGAGAACGCTATGCACTGATACCCCGGAAAACCTGGTACATGCAAACAACCGAAGTGAGTAATTTAGAGTACCGGACGTTTTTGTTTGACTTGCTGATCCAGGGGAAAAAAGATGATTTCCTGAAAGCCAAACCCGACCAAAGTCTCTGGAAAAATTCAAATGGAACAAACAAGTTCGATAATTTTGAGAAACCGTATTTTACCGACAAAAGGTTCAAGGATTATCCAGTCGTAAACATTACAGCCGAAGGAGCTGCCATGTATTGCCGTTGGTTAACCGATCTGGCAGATGCCACCTTGAAAAAAGACGGCAACACCTCAGCCCGTTTTGAATTTCTCATACCGATGGAAAGTGAATGGCTCTATGCTGCTCAGAACGGGAAGCCGGATGCCATCTTCCCCTGGCCTTTAGATTCTATTCAAAATCATTTCAACTGCCTCTTGGGCAACTTTTGTATTCAAAAATTAAAAGACCAGATCAAACAACCCTTCGGATACAAAAACACGATCAATATCAATGCATTTACTTCGGCAGGCATGGCTACCAATACAGATACAATGGCCACAGCAGATGTGACTTCATACAACCCAAACGACTATAATCTGTACTGTATGAGCGGAAATGTATCCGAACTGGTTTATACAGACGGCACAAACGTCATCAAAACCAAGGGAGGAAACTGGGCAAGTGATTTTCAGCACTTGAAATTGAACAGTGAAGATGAGTTTAAAGCCCCAATAAAGGCCTCGCCCATGATTGGGTTCAGGGTCGAAGCCAAACCCAAACACTGATCTCCTGAAACCAAGGAGCAACAACATGGGATAAGCCGGTTTAGGTGAGTAAAGCAATGGAAAAAGACCACCCTTTTGTGATTCTTTCAGAATAATGGGTTACATTGGCATGAACCGGAAGCACTCAACCGATCCGAAACAACCAACCCTAAAACCCTTTTCCCATGAAACACCTGAACCTGTTGC
>JABDAO010000164.1 GCA_013289095.1 Bacteroidota bacterium
AGATATTATTTCAAACTGAGCGCAAGGGCTTTTTTGTTTTTAGGACTGGAGGCCTCCTGTTCGTATTCACAAGGCACATCCACAAATGCTGTCAGCTCTGTTACTGTTTCACAAACCAATGTAACAAGTGGACTTTCAAATGGGAGTACGCTTGATAAAACAATAAACAGGACGTGCACATTTATCCTGGCCCCAGGCTTCTGTTATTTTGTGACAAACAGTATAGCATTCGAAATAAGCCTGGGCGCATATACCTATTCACTCGCTCAAGATCAGGTATCAACCCAGCAGGGAGTAGCGCCATTGACAAAACAGACGAGTACCTCCACCTCTTCCGGGCAGGGCCTGTCGATCTCCACGCTCTCTTTGGGAGTGAAGTATTTTCTACCTAAGGCCCGATAGAGGAGTCGTCCGGAGGCATCAACCTGTTTTTGAGTCGTAGGGATCGGCAGTCTGTGTTCTTTTTATCGTTTGATCCGAATCAGACACATTGGGCTTGACAAAGAGACCAGAACGGGCGGCTCCCCTGGAGCTTTTGTTTAGAAGGGTTCATCATGCTACAGGCTGGATGCCCCTGCGGGGCTTTTGAAACCTCGTTTTAAAGCCCCGCAGGGGCGTACCGTTTGTCGGGAAACGCATAAAAAAAGGATCAAGTTCCAGTCGTCACACAATCATTCACGTACATTTGTTTAGTGTCAATCGGGCACAAGCAGAAGTATTGATTTAGTTTAAAACGCTTGCAGCTAGTATGTTTCAGACAGGCATTCTGTTCAATGATTTTTTCAATACGGAGTGTATCGAACTATGTAACCACGCGCTTTAGCGCGGGGTATAAATACCCCACATCCGTGGGCTTTAGCCCAATAAGCATGCACCTGGCGTTCTCTTTTGGGCTGAAGCCCAACGTTCAAAGGGATGACATACCCCGCGCTAAAACGCGGGGTTACTAATTGATTCAGGTAACGTACCTTTTAACAGGTTGATACATACACGCAATGAAGCTTGGCGTGTTCTGACTTTTTGAGTGAACCCTACATAGAAGGCGAAAACGTTCAGGAGAGCATGTACAGAACCGAATTTTCGTTGTGAGCAAGCACCATGAAAAACTACCAGCAAGCCGACAGGATACAATTGGTCAACAGCGGGAGCGCGTATTTCACTATGCTCGAAACGCTCATCGCCGGGGCCCGTGAGACGCTGGAGCTTCAAACCTATATATTCGAAAACGACGAAACAGGCAGGTTGGTTGTTGCCTGGCTCAAGGCAGCAGCACAAAGAGGCGTACATGTGGCTGTAATGGCTGATGCCTTTGGTTCAAACGGCTTTACGGAAAAAATCATTCAGGAGCTTACCAGCGCCGGGGTGAGGTTCCGTTTTTTTTCTCCGCTCTTTTCGGCCGAAGGAATTGCCTTCGGCCGAAGGCTTCATCATAAAATTGTGGTGGCCGATGGTCAGAAAGCCCTGGTGGGGGGCATTAATATTGCCGATAAATACAATGCACTTCATGAGCAACAGGCCTGGCTCGACTATGCCGTACTGATCGAAGGAAGAGTCTGTCTTGGCCTCTATACGCTTTGCCGGCGTCTGTTTGCGCGCAAACAGACCCAGCTTCTCAGAAAGACGACAGAGCCCCTGGCCGGGGCAGCATCCACAAAACTCATCCGGTTCAGACGAAACGACTGGCTGCTTGGCCGTAACGAGATTCACCGCAGCTATTTCGAGGCCATCATTGCTGCCCAACAGCGCATCACGCTGGTGGCAAGCTATTTCCTGCCCGGGAGGGCGCTGCGTAACTTGCTGCGCGATGCCTCGGCCAGAGGAGTGCAGATACAGATCATCCTTGCCGGGAAATCGGATGTGCCGGTGCTCTGGCTGGCCGAACGATATCTTTACAATTTCTATCTTAGCAACAACATCCGCATCTTTCATTGGAACGAATCGGTCCTTCACGGAAAAGCAATGACCGTTGACGGAAAATGGGCAACCATCGGATCCTATAATCTCAATTATCTGAGCCATTACCTCATCGAGGTAAGTACGCTCAGGTTTCCTCCCATCAGTATTCCCGTTGCCCGGCCCGGCCGTAAAACAAGCGCCGTGTCTTCTTCCTTTCCGGTTGAATGGTATGTAACTGCTTCTTTGTTCATGAGCACCCGTTGCATATAGCCAACGGTGAACTCATTCCAGCCGCTGTTTCCCACCGGGCCGTGAAACGTGACCAGACCCGTTCGTGCATAAATGGCTATGAGCAGGGAGGTGATATCACTAAACCCCATGAGTATTTTTGGGTTTGCTTTTATGGCGGCATACTCAAGCATCGGCATGATGCGTCCGCAACCCCAGCCTCCTTTCATGCAAAAGATGGCATTTACTTCGGTGTCTTTGAAGAATGCATTCAGCTCGGCAGCCCTCAGCTCATCGGTGCCGGCAAAGTAGCCGTATTTCTGCGTCAGGGTTTTTCCGGTCTTCACCTTAAAACCCAGATTTGTAAGTATAGCTACAAAGACATCAATCTGCTTGCTGTCCCAGACAGCTCCTGCGGGCGAAGAGATGGCAATGGTATCGCCTTTTTTCAGGGCTCGTGGTTTGATGACTGGCAGAGATCCAGAAAAG
>JABDAO010000165.1 GCA_013289095.1 Bacteroidota bacterium
ACCAGCTTCTTGTCGTGTGCATTCAGTTTATTGAACGAAATACGGGTCATCCCGTTCAGGTGTTTGATTCCGATGGAGCGGTTGTCATCGAAATGAATGCTCGTAAGGTCATAGAAAAACAGGATGTCTTTCCGGAGGATGTCGTGCTGGATGATGATCCGGTCGTCATCTACCCTCAGGTATGGAAGAAAGAAGGCCAGCAGGCTGACGAAGAAACCGGTGAGTGTTCCAACCCCCAATAAAAACACCAGGGCAACGGAGCCACGCGATTCGATAGTCAGAACCAGCGTATATCCGCAACCAATGCACAAGGCCACAAAGAACCCGATGGTGAGAAAATTCCTGCGTATACGCAGGGTCTGAAATTGTTCATTCATGACCGTTTATCCTGGTAAAGTGTGAAACCTGTTCGTATTCGGGTTTGATGACCCAGTTAAAGTGTTTATCCTTAAAGCCCCAAAGATTGGCTGGATCAATCGCGGCTGTAAAGCCATTGATGAGCTTATATTTTGATCCTTCATAGCCATAGGCCACATCTACGGGCGTGGTCAGGTTGTTTCCTGAATGATCAATATAATTTCCTTGAGTCTGGGTACAAACATAGGCAATGCCTTTCTCAAAGGGTTTTACAGCCTGGTACTTTTCGGCAATCACCAGGCTTCCTGAAGCATTGATATATCCCCATTGCAGTGAGCCGTTCTTCATTCCGGCCACAGCAGCCATGCCTTCGTTAAAGTCTCTTGCATCTGTATACGCCGGCGGTACAGCCCAGTTTCCGTTTTTGTGTATATAGCCATACAGGAAATCGGTATCGGTCGATGTATTGGAGGAATACACCGATTGGCGTTTGCGTACATTAGCGAGCCCTTCTTTAAAACTCCCGACCACATTAAACTGAGGCTTTATGACCATTTGGCCCTGACGGTCAATAAACCCCCAGCTATCACCAATTCTTACTGCTGCAAGGCCTTCTTCAAACTCATCGGCCAGGGTATACACCAGCGGGATCACCTGTTTACCGGCATGATCTACAAAACCCCATTTGCCCTGAATACTTACCAGGGCAAGACCGTCTTTGAAGCGGTAGTGACATTGTGTATCATCATCGTACCGGGGAGAGATGACCCATTCTCCTTTTTTATTGATAAAGCCCCAGGAGCCCTCCTTGAAGACAGCCGCCAGACCATCTGAAAAATCCACACATCGGGTAAACTGATAAGGGATGACAAGTGTTCCACTCGCATCGATATAGCCCCACTGCTCCTCCCCTTCATTGACACGCACGTTGTGAACCCCACTGTTCCGGATAAGACTGTTGGAAGCTGTACCCGCCGAAAGATCTGTCTGACGGTCACAGGGCGTGCTCTGAGATACGGCAGCCAGCCCGTTCTGAAAAGGCCGGGCATTGCCATAGGCTGCAGCGATAACCATTCGCCCGGCAGTGTCAATAAACCCCCAGGCGGGGGCCTGACAAAAGGTTGTCAAAGCAGGAACTCCAACTCGTTTCAGAATGCCCGAATCCGGGCGGGCTAATTTGTGCCCCACCTTATCAATCAGATAAGTGGATCCCTCTTTTGTAACCAACGCCACACCCTCATCAAACTCATTGACCGACTCATAAGTTGCGGGGATTACGATTCGCCCCTGCACATCCAGAAAGCCCCATTTGCCATTACGCAATGCTTTCGTGCTCCCATATCGTTGTATAGCGCCCCAGGTACCTCCTTCATTAAATGCTGCAAGCCCGTCATGAAACGAACCTATGTAAGCATAGTGCGGGGCGATGAGTTCCTTCCCCTGCTGATCGATCACCCCCCATTTTCCACCAGTTACGGTTTCGTCGGGTGAGCCGTAATAAGCTGACAACATACTGATTTCTGATGGGTCCTTATAAACAACTACCGCGGCCCCATCGGTAAATGGAAAGATGGCTTCATAGACAGGGAGGGTTTGTTTCTTGCCATCCACGGTCATGACTCCCCATAGATTGAATTTCTTATAGAGGATTACTGTTCCGTTGGTACAAAGCACCAGTTTTTCGTAGAGCGGTTTAATTACCCAGGCACCGTCTTGCCCAATCAGTCCGTACTTCAGGTCCAGGTTTGTTTGTTGCTGGAGATAGTAAGTCTTTGGTACGGCAACCGAGTCCTTCCTTGCGGCTACGGCAAAACGCCCGTAAAATTTATCCAACGCCTCGAAGAGCGGTTGGACTACCCATTCTCCACGCAGGTTAACAAGCCCCCATTTCCCATGTGTACGTGCCCGGCAGGAGTCGCCATCCGGAATCAACGCCTCGAACAGGGCAGGAATCACGGTCTTGCCCTGCATGTCTTTTAGCCCATAACGCATGCCTACCTGCACAGGTGCAAGTTTATCAGGCAGACTGGCTGATTTCTGGGCATCCATATCAGCAGCTAAAAAGAAGGAACAGAAAAAACAGAAAGAGAAAAGGAACAAATAAAAAGAGGGTTGTTTCATAGCTTGTTAAAAGTGAGCCGGCATGCAAAATTAGCAGTGTTTACGTGCCGAATTACATGAACCGAAAACGATTCTCGCTTCAAAAGTCTGTTTTTTTCATTATTTTTGAAACAT
>JABDAO010000166.1 GCA_013289095.1 Bacteroidota bacterium
GATCTGGTGTTGGAGTTGAATTAACACATCCAGCACCCACGGCAACCGGGAGGAGGTGTGGCCTGGTTTACATAGGGTTTACGGTGGGCCGTGATTTTAAGACGAATTTGTATTGCAAAAGAAAACCAGGGGAAACGAACGACAAATTAACCGTTCATTTGACATGCCTTTCTGATTGCAGTGCGTGATTAAGTCAAATCAAAACAATACGTTGATGCGCTTCATAAAACTTTCGCGGTACAGTGATCCGATGGGAATAGTCCGGTTGTTGACAGAAATCACAGAGTCATCGATGGAATGAATCTGCTCCAGCTGCACGATGAAAGAACGGTGCACACGCATAAATCGTACGGGTGGAAGTTTTTTTTCGAGCGCCTTGAGCGTAATATGTAAGGTAAATTTCTTTTCGGGGGTCACCACAGTCACATAATCACCCTGAGCCTCGGCCCACAAGATGTCTTTTACATAAACCTTATTGAGTACAGAATTTTTTCGGATGAAGATATAATCGGCAGTAAAGACATCGGCATCACCACCGTGTGCATGATCGAACAGCTCCTTTGCTTTAGAGGCCGCACGCATAAACCGGGGCAACTCAATAGGCTTGAGCAGGTAATCAACTACATTGTGTTCAAAGGCTTTCTGTGCATACTCTTCGTGGGAGGTGGTAAGGATGATAAGCGGGGGCGATGCCAGGCTTTTGATCAGGTCTATTCCATTCAGACGAGGCATCTCGATGTCGAGAAAAAGCAGGTCGATGTCATCATTCCGTAGAACCTCCACAGCCTCAAGCGGGCACCGACACGTCTTCAGCAAGTTTATATAGCTTACGCTGTCTATCAGGTGTTTCAAAATGCCTGTTGACATCTCATCATCATCTACTAAAATCGTATTCAAGAAACCCTCCTTCTTTTTATCAAAATTACACCTTTTCTGCAATTACCCCGAACAAATAGCACTTTAATGATCTCTGTATATGGAACACCCGGGATGGCTTAGAACTACAAACAACAGGACAATGAAAACCTATTTGGTGACACTCACTATATGTAGTATTTTACTATACCCTAACCGGTCAGAGCAAGCTGTTGAAAAACAATGCTACACCTGGTTTGGATTATGGGCAAGACTTAGGCGTGGTTCCGAAAACAACGTCGGGCAAATTTGAGAAGGGCATCCTGGGTGAGTTTTTTTTCTTCGATGAAACCCATGTGGCCCGTGTTCTCAAGCAGCAACACGGTTGCCTGTTTCAGTGGTTTTGCCTGTTTCAGGATAAGGTCGGGTGGCACGACCCGGTCGTGCCTTCCCGCAACAAAAAGAATGGGGTAGCGGGCGTATTGAAGCACCCAGTCGCGTTTGGGCCGTTCTTTCATTCCCTCCAGGGCATTTACAATTCCCTGACGGGAAATGCCCTGGGCCATGTGTTTGAGTTCCCGGATATCTTCTTTGTACAACTGCACATTCTGGGGTGCAAAGAGCGTTGGGATAAGCTCGTTTACATAATGTCTCGGATTCTTTTTCACCAGTGCAATGGCCCTGTCGCGATCGGCCTTCTTCTCGGCGCTATCTGCAAGGGAGTTGGAGTGGAACAGACACAGACCGGTTAAATTGTCGGGAAAAAGTTCGGCAAAGGCCAGCGCCACATACCCGCCCATAGAATGGCCGACCATCAAAAAGCGTCTCAACCCCAGACTCTCCATGACAGCTTTAACACATTGCGCCATCAGCTCCATGGGATGTACATACCCAACGCAGGGTGTAGCCCCATGGCCTGGAAGATCAATGGCAATAACCCTGAAATGCCGGCTGAGTTTTACCGAAAACTCCTCCCAGATCTCCAGGGTCTCGGGGAAACCATGGATCAGCACCAGCACCCGGCCCTTCCCGGTATCCGAAAATCGAACCTGGACTTGTTTGAATGGGGTGTATTTGATCATGGGCGAACGAAGGATACCTTTTTTATGCCGGCAGCTGTGCAACAAGGTAGGGATTTTCGGCAGGTTTCTGTGTTCTGCCATCCACATTAGGTAGCAGACAAAGAGGCTCGCAGCGTGCATCCCAAACAACCAGGCCTATTCTAACTATAGGTAATTGCGGATTTTCGGTTTCTATAGTACATTTGACATAGAACAAAATAAGAACACATAGACCTCTCTGAACTCCTGAACTTACCACTACCAGAAAGGATTCTGGTAGTGGAGGCAATCTGGGACAGCATTGCAAAAGATAAAAAAGAAGATGCTTTCACCTTAACCGAAGCCCAGATAGAACTGTTGGAAGAGGAGTTGATCACTTTTCCCAAAACCCCAGATGAAGGATCCAGTTGGGAGGAGGTTAAGAAGCGCATATTACGTCAGCCTTGACAGAAGTCAGAAACAGACAGCAACGATCATTAAACGTTTCCATTCCGGACAGGCGTTCTTTTCAGGAATTCATCAACTCCTCAATCTCCTCGGCTTCGATGGGGATATTCTTCATCAGATCAACGGGGCCCTTCTTTGTCAGCAGGATATCATTTTCCAATCTTATTCCCAGGCCTTCTTCAGGGATATAAATTCCCGGC
>JABDAO010000167.1 GCA_013289095.1 Bacteroidota bacterium
ATCCTTATAAGGAGTATCTCGATATGTATAAAAATGAAGCAGTTCATGAAATATACAGGTAAACTATCGTTCTGCATTCTGGCATTCGGTATGACAAACCTCTATTCCCCAATCACAACCGATTGGAAGGAGGATTATACCGAATACGATAGGCAGATTGCCAGGGCAGAAAACGAATTGTATAAAGAGCATTTCCAACAAGCCCTTTCTATTTACAAAGGATGTTTTGAAAACTATGACTTCATTCATGCCAACGATGCGTATACTGCCTGTCAGCTTGCTGCATATCTTAAAAACCGGGCAGATTTCGAAAAGCTTGTTTACCGTACCTTCAAACAAGGGGTAAATTACCGGCTTGTGCGTCGTAACAAAAACACAGGGCCCTTCCTGAGCGGAAAAGATTCGGCAAACTATTTGAATCTCTATGCATCTGCACGAAAGGAATATTATTCGAGGCTTGATTTGCCTCTGCGTAAAGAATGGGCAGAACGTTTCAACTGCGAGCAGGAATCAAAGGGAAAGAAACTGGTGTTCATGCAGATCAGGGACGACAATTTTGCACGTCTTAAGGAGCTTATCAAGCAGCATCGGTTCCCCGGAGAAAGACTCATTGGTATTGCCTATACCCTGCCCGGGTATAAAAATGAAAGCAACCGGTATAACGATATGTGCATAAATTATAGTTTTGTCTTTCCTACCTTGCTGCATGTTCAGCATGCCTATTCACAGCTTGAAAATACCCTGAAAGCGGAAGTGAAAAACGGAAATATTAGCCCGTATGATTTAACAATTGTATACGGCGCAGAACAAGCCCGAATGGGCACCTGGTATCCCGCCGGAATCGGCGTTGACACGGTTAAACTTCCCCTGAGACTAAATAATTTTGTGTTTCGTGTATTCTGTAAAGATACGGCCAGGGTGAATCACGACCGGAGGCTGATGAATATGGCAGACTATGTTGACCCCAATACATGGGTTGAATTCACTAAGAAGTTCCATTTTGATATGTACCACTACTAGTATCAGCCTTGGTCGGCTATTGGCTGATGGAGAGCAGAATCTCCTGGAGAGCCCCGGATGGAAACTGGAGCGATGGGTCCGGGTATCATCACAATCTTTATTACGCTCTATGCTTAAGTGAAGATGGGTACACCCGGACGAGTGGATTCGATTTCCGGAATGCACAAGAGAAGAGAAGAGTAGAGAGGCAAGCCCCGCATAAATCTTTCTGAAATGAAACAACGAATCAGTCTGCTTATTCTGTCTTTCTCACTGGCGCTGCACTGTTCCGGGCAGCATATTCAAACCACCCTTGGTTTGGGGATAGACACTATTCATAACCCGGACGTGAAGGCTATTTATACTTTATGGAAGTGTTACCTCAGTTCATCTCCCGACAGCATTTATGATAACCCCTGCTGGAATATGGAGGAAAAGGAAAACTATGTGAGCTACGATTTCTTGAAATCCGAAGCCTATCTGAGCCCGTCTTTATATAGACTGAATACTCAAAACACAGTACTCTCAATTTCAGACAAGGGTGATTATTGGATTATCTCTTCAACATTTTATTGGGTTAAGCCCAAAGAGAGCAAGACCGTAACTGCCGCAACGGCAAAAGTTGTAGCAAGGAAAGAAAATGGAGAATTCAAGCTATTTAACTATTTGCCTTACCATGTAAGGAGTTGGTATCATAAAAGAGTGGGGATCATTGAGTATTGTTACCACCCATCACATCCGTTTGATCTGCTAAAAGCCCAGGAGGCGAATACGTTCATCGAAGGGTTGAAAAAGACGTTCAATATCAAGGTTGATCATGTAACGTACTATATTGCCCCCAATTGTGATGAACTATTTGAGTTAAAGGGATTTGATTTTGTGCTTGGAATGGGAAGAACACCCAATGTCTGTGGCTTTTTTGACCACTTCAACACAATTATTTATTCGACCAGTCAGGACGGAGAAAATCACAACCATGAGCTCATTCACCTGCTCAATAATTTCTTTCCACGGGGGCATGGATTATTTCTAACCGGTTTGTCGGCCTACTGGGGAGGAGCATCAGCACATCTTGGTCAGAACTTTGCATATCACCTCAAACGGGTAAATGTATATCTGATCCAACACCCGGAAGTAAACCTGAGTAACCTCGACTCATTTTACGAGATGGACGACCAAACCAGCTCAAGCTATATTACAGGCGGTGTTTTATGTCATTTGGTTCTCGAAAAAGGAGGGATCCCCTTATTGAAGGAAGGTTTGAATGCGGGTGATTCGATGGATGATTTGTATAAATTTCTGGAATCCAAACTCGGAATTAAAAGGACTGACTTAAACAAATACCTGCGCCGAAGGATCAGGGAAATGGCCGAAGACCCTCATTTTTCGCCACTTGAATTTCCTTGAATACCTGATTCAGGTATGCCGTGATTGCGAATATAGGTATATGTGCCCGGATGACCGTATTCCTGTTAAATGTATAGGCGGAGACTGGAAACAGGAAACGGAATGTTTCTACAATCCATTCAT